>CAYNFA010000151.1:0-8117 GCA_964396345.1 uncultured Thalassobaculum sp. | reverse complement strand
CCGAAGCCCTTCACCTGGACCGCCGATCCAGACAAAATCATCGCGGCCGTCAAACAAGGGCACCAACTGTTGGATTCGATCCACTAGGTCGCCCGCCGCCGGAGCGTTCGCTTTCTTCAATAACCTATCATGATGGGTTATGTGAAATCGGGCATCTGGCCGCGTTTCTGAGGCGATGAGAGACTGGCATGGCCAAACTGACCGATGCCGCGATCGACGCCGCCCTTGAGCGGGGACGTGCCGCCCACGCCAGTGAGCCGCGCACCTCAGCGGCGCGCTATGATCGTGCGTCCGGCCGCGTGATCGTCGATCTTGAGAACGGCTGCACCGTCGCGTTTCCGCCGCGTCTGGCGCAGGGGATCGAGGGCGCGACCGACGACCAACTCGCCGCCGTCGAACTTCTCGGCCGGGGCTACGGCCTACGTTGGGAGGGACTGGACGTCGACCTGTCCCTGCCGGGTTTGATGGCGGGGATCTTCGGCACGAAGGCTTGGATGGCCCGCCGCGCCGGACAGACCACCTCGGCGGCCAAGGCCGCCGCTGCCCGCGCGAATGGAGCCAGGCGGCCGTCCGCGCAAGTCCGTGAATCGATAAGCATCGGGACGTAAGATGCTCTGGTTGATCTTAGCCCGTCTTCTTGGAATGGTGCGATACTCGACGGGCTGACCGAGCTAAAGCGAGAGGATGGCTTCTGAGGTCTTCACCATAGACTCGCTTGAGCCATCGCTCGGCGAACCGCCACTTTCTGGGTTCGTTCGCACGTCGCCGCTGGGAGTGGTTTGCCGCGCAATGGTCTGCCTCATGGGGAACGATTGTTCCCTCTCAAGGAACTCCATTCAGTCTGTTCGGATGCCCTGGTTCGGAGCTGGCTGAGAGCACGGGTGATTGGCGGAGGGGATGGGATTCGAACCCACGATAGGGAGTTACCCCTATAACGGTTTAGCAAACCGCCGCCTTCAGCCTCTCGGCCACCCCTCCGCCGGGAGAGGACATCCGGCCCCGAGGGGCCGCACGGCGCATGCGAGCCTCTTCTACGGGCCGGAGGTTCCCGCCGTCAAGCCGGATGCCGGGCCGGGTGGACGTCCGGCGCCCCCGGTCCGCCGCCCCCGGTCCGCCGCCCCCGGTCCGCCGCCGCCGCCTCAGCCGTCGAGCGCCTGGGTCAGGTCACGGACCAGATCGTCGACGTGCTCGATGCCGACCGCCAGCCGGATCAGGTCGTCCGGCACCGGCGTGCCCGGGCCCTCGGTCGAGGCGCGGTGCTCGGCCAGGCTCTCGGGGCCGCCGAGCGAGGTGGCGCTGTGGAACACCGTCATCCGCCGCATCGCCGCCAGCGCCGCCTCGCGGCCGCCGGCCACCCGGATCGACAGGATGCCGCTGAACCCGCCCTGCATCTGGCGGCGGGCGACCGCGTGGCCGGGGTGGTCCGGCAGCCCCGGGTACAGCACATGGCTGACGGCGGGGTGGCGCTGCATCGCCTCGGCGATCGCCTGGGCGTTCGCGCAGGCCTTGGCGACCCGCAGGTGCAGGGTGCGCATGCCGCGCAGCAACAGCCACGCCTCCTGCGGCCCCATCACCGTGCCGAGGTCGCGGCGCACCGCCTCGATGCGCTCCCAGTACTCGTCCTTGACCCCGGTGATCAGGGCGCCGGCAAGCACGTCGCTGTGGCCGTTCAGGAATTTGGTGGCGGAGTGCATGACAAGGTCAACGCCGTGCTCCAGCGGGCGGGTCAGCACCGGCGTCGCCACCGTGCTGTCGACCGCCAGGCGGGCGCCGGCGGCGTGGGCGATCTCCGAGGCCGCCGCCAGGTCGACGATGCCCCACAGCGGGTTGGCCGGGGTCTCCACCCACACCAGCTTGGTCTTCCCGGGGCGCATGGCGGCGCGCAGCTCGTCGAGGTTAGAGGCGTCGACGAACTGCACCTCAAGGCCCCAGCGCGTGGCGAACTCCTTGAGCCAGCGCCGCACCCCCCAGTACATGACGTTCTGGACCACCACGTGGTCGCCCGGCGCCAGCGCCAGGAACGGCGCCGTCACCGCCGACATGCCCGACGCCATCACCAGCGCGTCGGCGCCGCCCTCCAGGCGGGTCAGCAGCGCCTCGACCTGGGTGTAGGTTGGGTTGTCGTTGCGAGAATAGCTGAAGCCGGGGCCGCCGCTGCTGCCGATGCCGCCCGGCGGCCGCTCGAAGGTGGTGGCGTGGTGGACCGGCGGAACCAGCGCCTTGTTCTCCGGATCGACGAAGCCGAGGGCCTGGGCCGCCAGGGTCTCGGGCGCGAGGTCGTGGTTGCGGGTCATGGGCTCGGTCCTGCTGTCGGGAGACGGAAATACGCGTCGGCGTGAAGGAACGCGCCGAGCCGGGCGCGGGTGGCGGCGTCGCGCTCGGCGTCCGAGGCGCCGACCATCAGCGCCGCCCTCGTCGGCACCGCCTGGCCGGCGAGCAGGTCCAGCACCGCGCCCGACAACGCCGCCGGGCCGGGCACCGACCGCCAGCCGGCGATCCGGTCGCCGGCCGCCTCGGCAAACCGCCGCAACCGGTCGTCGACCAGGCCGTCGCGGTCGCAGTCGACGGCGACGGCCAGCAGCCGCGGACGGTCGAGGCCGCGCAGGCGCTCGGCGGCACCGGGCGCCGGCGACGCGGACAGGCCGAACACGATCGCGGTCGGCGAGCGCCCCGCCTCCATCAGGATCGAGGCGTAGTGCCGATAGCTGAGCCCGAGTTCGGCGGCCCGGCGCAAGCGCAGGCGCACGACCTCCAGCGCCGGCGCCTTCCAGGCCTCGGCCTGGGCGCGCCGCCAGCAGTGCAGCCCCCAGCGGGTCGCCATCGGCGGCCCGTTGTTGTGGCCGATGCCGATCGCGACCACGGACGCCAGCGGGCGGCCGCGCAGCCGGGCCGCCATCGTCGCCGTTCCCGCCCTTGACGCCGACCGCACGGAAGGCTCCACTATAGAAATGATGAATTCCTCTATAGAGGATGGGTTTTCGGCTGTCGAGGGCGACCTGGACCTGCGCGCGATCGGCGAGCGCGCGCGCGGGCTGCGCAAGGCGCGGGGCGACACGCTGGCCACCCTCGCCGCCCGCGCCGAGCTGAGCGTCAGCATGCTGTCGGCGGTCGAGCGCGGCGAGAAGGCGGCGACCGTCCTGGTCCTGCACCGCATCGCCACCGCCCTCGGCACCACCATCGCCCGCCTGGTCGAGGATGAGACGCCGGTGCGCGCCACCGTGCTGCGCCGCGACCGCCAGACGGTGATCCCCGGCGAAGGCGGCTGGACGAGGCGCATCGTGTCGCCGGTGGTGCCGGGCATCGAGTTCGAGATGATGCAGACCACCCTGCCCCCCGGCACCGACGCCGGCGAGTATGGCCCACACCCGGCCGGCAGCCACGAATACCTCCTGGTCCTCGACGGCGTGCTGACCCTGACGCTCGACGGCGTCGAGCACCTGCTGGCGGCCGGCGACGCCATCCACCACGACGGCCATTGCCGGCACGGCTACCGCAACGACGGCGCCACCGAGTGCCGGTACGTGCTGGCCATGACCGAGCGCCCCCGGGGGTGAGCCGCGCGAGCCGGGAACCATCCGTCCTCCGGCAGCGGCACCATCGGCGAGCCGCCGTCGCCCGTGCACAGAAGGAGGGGCCTGATCTCTAACCTGATGACGACGAACGGAGAGGGGCAAATGCGCGAGCGCCTCCCCCAACCTGTCGTCATCCCGGCCAACCGCAGCACGAGCCGGGAACCACCCTTCGCTCCGAAGGATGGCGTCCTGCGCGGCTCTACTTCTTGTACGCGGGAAGGCTCCTCAGCTGTCTCTCCGACAACTCGGTTCGGACCATGCCGCTGCCGCTCGGCGCGAGGGTCTCGGTCGGCACCAGGACCGAACTCCCACCGATGCCGAGGAAGCCCCCGATCACCACGACCGCGTGGCGCCCGGTTCCCGGCTCGTCGATCACCTTCTCCACTTGGCCGACCACGTCGCCCTCGGACGACACGACCTTGGCGCCCTCGAACTGGACCGCCAGCGCCTCGGCGGACCCGGACTTCAGGCCCTTGCCTTCGGGCGATGGCGGAACGCGGGTCTCGCCGGTCGAGCCGCTCTGCGCCACCAACCGAACGCCGGCCTGCCGCTCGACCCAGTCCGGCCGGGCCACCGGCAATGGCACCCGCACGTCGGCGTTCCAGACAGTCACCCCCTCAGTCCTCGGCGGGCCCTCGCCACCGCTGTCCGCAGCCACGGCCATCGGCAACGCTCCGGCAAGGAGAAAGGAACTGACGATCAGCAAATTGCGAGTCATGTTCAGTCTCCGAATGGTCACGAATCCGAAGACGTTCTCACCCCCGAGGCCGCCCTCTGCGTGAACCATTGACGAAATCCACAAGCATTAGAAGGTGTTCACGGCTTGATTACAGATCGCACACAAGCGGTGACCAGGAATGCTTCCAGCCGGTCGGGAGGATTCGCCAAGTGCGAAAGAACGGCCCGCATGAGAGAACGACACCGCCGGAGCGGTGCCGTTGATGCGGGATCTCCGGGCCCAGGGCGGAGCGCTGGCCGGAGGGTCGATCAGGCGTGGGCGCCGCAATCGCTGCAGCCGAGCCGAACCGCGGCACGGCGTCCGACGGCACCGGAAACGGTGCGATACAGCCAAAGCGCAAGCTGCCGGAAGCCATCGCGGACGGCGCGCCCCTGCAACCGGCGGCCGCGAGCGACCAGGAACGCCATGTCGGTGCTGGGAATGTGTGTCGTGCGGGTCATGTCTGCCTCCTTGGATTGGAGGCGGGGCGTCGGCCAACCGTCCCGTCTCTGATGGACGCATAGGTAGACACTTTATTCGTGACGGATAATGGAATACGATACGAACTCATTCGTGCATCTAAAGAACTAATGATAAAAAGTGTCTGGGAGGTTCGCCCGTGGACGTGTTGACCGGAATGACGATCTTCGTGGCGGTGGTCGAGAACAGCAGCCTCGCTGGCGCCGCCCGGCACATGAACCTGTCGCCGTCGGTGGTTTCCAAGCAGCTCTCGGCGCTCGAGGACAGGCTCGGCGTGCGGTTGCTGAACCGCACCACCCGCCGGGTCAGCTTGACCGAGGTCGGCTCAGCGTATTACGAGCGCTGCAAGCGGATCCTGGCCGACGTGGACGAAGCCGAGGCGGCGGTCTCGACCGCCCACAGCTCGCCGCGCGGCTTGCTCAAGATCACCGCGCCCTCGACCTTCGCGCACCGCCACGTCGCCCCGCACCTGCCTGGGTTCATGGACCGCAACCCCGAGGTCCAGGTGCAGATGCTGGTGGCCGACCGGCTGGTCGACCTTGTCGAGGAAGGCGTCGACTTGGCGATCCGGATCGCGCAGCTCAAGGATTCCTCGCTGATCGCCCGCAAGCTGGCACCGAACCACCGCAAGCTGGTGGCGGCACCCGGCTATCTCGCCAAGTGGGGACGCCGTCGCAGCCGGACGAGATCAGCGACCACGCGCTGATCACCCTGCAACCCGGCAGCCCGATCAACGACTGGCACTTCGTGGTCGACGGCCAGGAGACCGTGATCCGGGCGCGCGGCACGATCTCCACCAATCACGGCGACTCGATTCTGGCGCTGGCCCTCTCCGGCGCCGGCTTGGCGATGCTGGCTGCCCACGTGGTCGGCGAGCATCTCAAGGCGGGCCGGCTGATCTCGGTGCTGGACGAGAACGTACGGGAGGACGTGCCGATCTACGCGGTGTACCCGTCGAACCGCCACCTGTCGCCGAAAGTCCGAGCGTTCGTCGACTACCTCGTCGAGGTCTACGGCCCGCGGCCTTACTGGCTCGACTACATCGCCGACTCGCGCGCGGAGAGCGCTGCTGCCGACTGAGCGCCCGTTCACGCAAGCGTGTGCGGGCGTTACCGGGGCCGGTGTTTCCAGGCAGGCCCCTGGCTGCATTACCCGGCTGAGCGGATGCGGCATGGCCGCGTTTGAACCAGCCGAGGGAGCAGCCGATGTCGCACGTCGCCACCGAGAAGACCGGAACCTTAGAAACCCTGCTCGCCCGACTGATCCCGGATGCCCGTACCCTCCGGAATCTCTGTTTGGGCGGTGCCGCCGGGTTGCTGGCCTGGGAATTGTTCGCCCGCCTTGTCACGCCCGAGGTCATCGGCGGGCCGCTGGAGCCTGCCTCCCTTATCATCAGCCTGTTCCAGAACCTGTTCGGCTTCGATCCCGGCCGACCAGCCGCCGAGGCGCTGCACTACGTCACCGGCGTGGCGCTCTACCCGCTCGCCTACTGGCTGCTGACCAGCCTGACGCTCAGCCTCGGCCCGACGGCCGACGGGGTGGTGTGGGGAGTGGTCACCTGGATCCTGGCGCTCGGCCTGTTCGCGTCGCTCGCCGGGCTGCCGTTCATGCTGGGGTTCATCCCGCTCAGCTGGATGTCGCTGGTCGGGCACATGCTGTACGCCATGGTGGCGGTCACGCTGTACTTTGAACTGCGCGGGTTCGGGCGGCACCGGGACGTCGCCGTCACTCCATGAGCCAGGCGTTGAGCGCGGTCAGCACAGCCGTGGTCAACAGGCCGAACACCAGGGCGTAGAGCAGGTTCGGCCCGATCGCCAGGGTCAACGGCGGGACCCGGAACATCTGTCCCGCCGTGACCACCGACAGCGAACTGATCGAGTTCATCGCCCCCATCCCCCAGCCGAACATCATCGCCAGCATCAGCGGCAGGTCGGCGATCGCCAGCCCCGACCCGGCGAGGGCTGCCATCATGACGGTGCCGGTGATCATCGGGTGCAACCCGGCGATCGCCAGCAGCACCATCGAGCCGGAGGTGGCGCCGAAGGCCGCCCAGGGCGGCATGTGCGCGGCAATCCAGGGGGCCGCCAGGTCGCGGATCGGCGGTGCCGTCTCGGCCAGGGTGCCGAGGATCATGGCGGCCGAGATGATGGCGATGTCGTCGCCGAGCCGAGCCATGGCGTCGCAGGTCTCGCCGAGCACCGGCTGGATTCGATGCGGGCGCGCGGCCAAGTGTAGCGCGGCGAGCAGCGGCATCACCACCAGCACCGCGCCAAGCGTCGACACCGGCAGCACCTGGCTGGCCAGCATCACCAGCAGCGCCACCCCGCCCATCGGCGCCACCACCGGACCCAGGCAGCCTAGGCCGGCGCGGACCCCTTCCCATGTCAGCGGCCGCGCGTATAGCAGCAGCGCGATCGCCAGCCCGGCCGCCGCCAGGGCGCCTCCGAGGCTGAACACCTGCCAGACCGGCACGTCCGGCAGGTATGTGTAGGCGACCGCGAAGCCTACGAAGAACGGCGAGTACAGGGCAACCGTGTTCATGCCGCGAAGAGTGGCGAGCGCTGCGGACCGCCGGTCGGCCACGTCGGCGCTGTCTGGCACCACCGCGCTCATCAGCGCGAAAGCACCGGTGTTCAGCACCGCGCCGAAGGCGTGCGCCCCGAACAGGAGCCCGATGCCGACCCGGTGCGCCGGCAGCCCGGCGATCCGGTGCTGGGCGATCCGCACCGAGGCCATGCCGCGCGCCACCGCTCGGGTCAGCGCCAGGGTCGGTAGCAGGGCGGCGAACACCAGGCTCCGGTCGAGGCCCCGCAGGATCTCCGCCGGGTCCGCGTCCGACCACAACAGGCCGGCGCCGAGCGAGACAATCAGCGCCACCACCAGCCGCGTCTCTCGACGGGAGTCCAGGATCGACAGCAGGGCGAACACGCCCAGCGTCGCCGCCGCCGCGCTGTGCAGCCACGCGACGTCGATCCAGAGAAGGATGACGGCGGCGGCCCAGATCGCCAGCAGGACCGGCGGGCGCCACCGCCGGTTCAGCGCGGCGATTGTCATTGCCGGGACGGTCGCGCACTGTCGCGGGCAAAGCAACGATCCAGACGGGAGGTCCCGATGACCGGTCGACTGCAAGATAGGGTAGCCCTGGTGATGGGAGCCGGCTCGTCCGGCCCGGGCTGGGGCAACGGCAAGGCGACGGCGGTGCGCTTCGCGCAGGAAGGCGCGCTTGTGGTATGCGTCGACGTCAACGCCGCCGCCGCCGAGGAGACCGCCGCCATCATCGCCGGCAACGGCGGCGAGGCGGTGGCGCGGACCTGCGACGTTACCGACTCGGCGGCGGTAAAGGCGGT
>CAYNFA010000150.1:0-8142 GCA_964396345.1 uncultured Thalassobaculum sp. | reverse complement strand
CTGGAGATCTTCGACGACGGCACCGTCAAGGTCGACATGACCCTGACGGCACCGGCCTGCCCGGTCGCCGGCGAGATGCCGGTGATGGTGGCCGAGGCGGTCGCCGGGGTGGCCGGCGTCGGCGAGGTCGAGGTCCAACTGGTCTGGGAGCCGTCTTGGACCCCGGAGCGGATGAGCGAAGAAGCTCGACTGCTCCTGGACATGTTCTAAGATCGTCCCCACGTAAACGGGGCGAATATCGCACGACGAACGACGGAAGGTACGGGCATGTTCCAGCCGACCAAGGCACCGATCACGCTGACGGAACCCGCTGCGGCGCGGGTTCGCGACCTGGTGGCGAAGTCCGGCGAAGAGGGGGTGCTGGGCCTACGCGTCGGTATCAAGAACACCGGCTGCTCCGGCCTCAGCTACGTCGTCGAGTACGCCAAGGAGCGCAAGAAGTTCGAGGACCTGGTCGAGGACAAGGGCGTCAAGATCTTCATTGATCCGACCGCCGTGATGTTCATCCTGGGCTCGGAGATGGACTACAAGGAGGACAAGATGTTCTCCGGCTTCGTCTTCAACAACCCGAACGAGACCGGCCGCTGCGGCTGCGGCGAGAGCTTCAGCGTGGCGAGCGCCAAGGCCTAGCCCGGCCACTTCCCGAGCGAAATCCTGCCAATCGACATCTCGAACGCGTTTCGGGCCCGGCTTGATCAGCCGGGCCCGTTCCCGCGACACCGTTGGTCAAACGGTGGTGTCAGACGTTGGACGGCTTGAGGGTGCCGCCGGACTCGCGCCCGCCGAAGCCGATCAGCCGCCACAGGCCGACCGCCGCCGCCTTGAACAGCCGCGCTGATTCCTGCGAGCGGAGCCGGCGGCCGCGCTGGACGTGATGCTCGACCAGCGCCGAGGACAGCTCGACCGGAAAGGCGTCGGGATCGGCGTAGAGCCGTTCGATGTCGGCCTGGGTAACGATGATTGAACGCATGGAAGACCTCCGAGGTTGTGGATGTCTTCCTCCCTGAGCGGGTTCTGGATGCCCTTGCGACGCGGTTTATGCTGCGCCGCACAATTCTCAGATAGCGTTTAATCAACGTTGATTCAAGTGAAATAATGCTGCGTTGCGATGGTTAATCCCGCAATTATTACGCATGTGCAGCAAGCGCCTTGGCCGCTGCCGGCCGCTCCCACACCGCCGCCCGCATCCGCTCCACCCCCGGGCTCGATTCCCGGAACCCCTTGCCGGCCGGATTCCACAGCGCCAGCGTGGCGAGATAGATGTCGGCGGCGGTGCAGCGGTCGCCTAGCAGGAACCGCCGGCCGTCGGCGAGCGCCGCCTCCACGACCTTCCAGCCGGCGTCGAGGTCGCGGCGGGCCAGCGTCTTCACCGCCTCGTCGTCGCCTTCGCGCACCCGGTGATAGTCGGGGTGGTAGTAGCGGATGTAGGCCGGGTACAAAGTGGCGGCGCCGTAGACCAGCCATTGCAGGTAGAGCGCGCGGTCCGGGTCTGTGGTGGCGGGCGCCAGCCGCATCTCCGGCGCCAAGTCGGCCAGGTAGGCGACAATCGCCGCCGATTCGATCATCATCCGCCCGTCTGGCAGCTTGAGTGCCGGTACCAGGCCGAGCGGATGGACGTCGCGGACGTAGGCCTCGGACTTGTCCTCGCCGGCGGCGGAGTCTACTTTGACGGCCTCATAGGGCTGGCGGGTCTCCTCCAGCAGCGCCATCGGCGCCAGCGAACCGGAACGTGGCCTCCAATAGAGCGTATGCATGAACAGTCTCCGATCAACGGGGGTGCACTCGGCGTCGAACCGACGCAGTATCGCGTCTCCGCTATCTCACTCCCGTTCGCGCGATGACGCCAGCAGAGGATGACGACACGATGTACGCCGGGATGACCGCCAACCGCGCCGCCGGGGCCACCGACCGCGCCGCCAGCCACAACCGCCGGGTCGACTTCCGCAGCGACACGGTCACCCAGCCGACCGAGGCGATGCGCGAGGCGATGGCGCGGGCCGAGGTCGGCGACGACGTCTACGGCGAGGACCCGGCGGTGATCGCCCTTGAGGCCAAGGTCGCCGGCCTGATGGGCAAGGAGGCGGCGCTGTACGTGTCCTCCGGCACCCAGAGCAACCTGCTCGGCGTCCTGGCGCATTGCCAGCGCGGCGAGGAGTATCTGATCGGCGACGTCTACCACGTCTACAAGTCCGAGGCGCTCGGCACCTCCGTGCTCGGCGGCGTCGCATCCTACCCGATGAAGACCGACGCCAACGGTGGCCTTGACCCCGACCAGGTCCTGGCCGGCATCAAGCCGGATGACCCGCACAGCCCGATGACCCGGCTGCTGTGCCTGGAAAACACCGTCTCGGGCCGGGTGCAGTCGCCGGATCGGATCCATGCGCTGGCCGCCGCCGCCCACGGCGCCGGCCTCAAGGTTCATCTCGACGGCGCCAGGCTGATGAACGCCAGCGTCAAGCTCGGCAAGCCGGCGGCCGAGCTGGTGCGCTCGATCGACACCGTCTCGCTCTGCCTGTCCAAGGGCCTGGGCGCTCCGGTCGGCTCGGTGCTGTCGGGACCGGCCGACTTCATCAAGCGCGCCCGGCGGATGCGCAAGATGGTCGGCGGCGGCATGCGTCAGGCCGGCATGATCGCCGCCGCCGGCCTGCACGCCCTCGAGCACCACGTCGAGCGCCTCGCCGACGACCACGCCAACGCCCAGCGCCTGGCCGAGGGGCTGGCGGCGTTCGAGCGCCTGACCGTCGACCTCGACGCGGTCCAGACCAACATGCTGTTCCTGCAGCCGCACCCCGACGACTTCGACGCGCTCAGGGCGCACCTCGCCGAGCGGGGCATCGTGCTCGCCGGCCAGAAGCCGCGCATCCGGGTGGTGACCCACCTCGACGTGACCGCCGAGGACGTGGAGCGGGTGATCGAGGCGGTGGGCGGGTTCTACAAGGGGCGGTGAGGGACTTGGGCTGGCCGAGCCGGGTGCGGGCCGGTCTGCGCGAGGTCCGGCTGACGGTCCGGATGCCCGATCGGGCGCTGTGCGGCGCGGCTTTGCGGATCAGGTGCGCCGGTTCGACTCGCGAAACGAGGACGAAGCGCTGACCTGGATCGAGGAGGTTTCCGAGTTCGATGAGCGTGCGCCGCGATGACGTCGTCACCGTCGGCGTTCGCCCTGGGCTGGCGGACTGACCCCCGGTAGCGGCGCCTCCGCGAATTGCCTATATCAGGCTGACATATCGACCCCGGAGCCGCCATGCCCTCGCCCACCGACGCCGCCCCGTCGCGCCCCGAGCCGCGCGGCGACCTGAGCACGCTGAAGACCCTCGCACCTTACCTCTGGCCGAAGGGCGAGACGGAGATGCGGGTGCGGGTGGTGGTGGCGCTGGTGTTCCTGGCGCTCGCCAAGGTCGCCACGGTCTACGTCCCGGTCTTGTACAAGCAGGCGGTCGACCTGGTGTCGAGCGGGCCGGGGTTCCCGGCGACCGCGCTGATCTCGCTGGTGATCTCCTACGGCTTGGTGCGGGTCGCCCAGCAGGCGTTCGCCGAGCTGCGCGAGTTCTTCTTCGCGCGGGTCGCCCAGCGGGCCATCCGCAAGGTCGCGCTGCGCACCTTCCAGCACCTGCACGCGCTGTCGCTACGCTTCCACCTGGACCGCCAGACCGGCGGGCTGTCGCGGGCCATCGAGCGCGGCACCAAGGGCATCGACTTCCTGCTGAACTTCATGCTGTTCAACATCCTGCCGACGCTGCTCGAGATCGTGCTGGTGTGCGGCATCCTCTGGTACCTGTTCGACGTCTGGTACGCCGTCGTCACGTTCGTGACCATCGCCGGCTACATTGCCTTCACCATGGCGGTTACCGAGTGGCGCCTGAAGTACCGCCGGCGCATGAACGAGCAGGACCAGCAGGCCAACACCCGCGCCATCGACAGCCTGCTGAACTACGAGACCGTGAAGTATTTCGGCAACGAGGATCACGAGGCGCGGCGCTACGACGCCAGCCTGGAGCGCTACGAGGAGGCTGCGGTGAGCTCGCGCACCTCGCTGTCGCTGCTGAACATCGGCCAGGGTGCCATCATCGCGGTCGGGCTGACCGGCATCATGACCATGGCCGGGCTCGGCGTGCGGTCG
Organism: uncultured Thalassobaculum sp.; assembly: GCA_964396345.1. Classification (GTDB taxonomy): domain Bacteria; phylum Pseudomonadota; class Alphaproteobacteria; order Thalassobaculales; family Thalassobaculaceae; genus Thalassobaculum_A. Next base: position 4,025 of record CAYNFA010000150.1, on the reverse strand, counting down.
GGTACGATGACCACCGGCGACTTTGTTCTGGTGAACACCTATTTGATCCAGCTCTATTTGCCGCTCAACTTCCTCGGCTTCGTGTACCGCGAGATCAAGCAGTCGCTGGCCGACATGGATGCGATGTTCCGGCTGCTGCGCGAGACCCGCGAGATCGCCGACAGCGAGACTGCGCCGCCGCTGCCGGCCGGGGCCGGGCGGATCGAGTTCGACGACGTGCGGTTCGGCTACCGCCCCGATCGCGAGATCCTCAAGGGCGTGTCATTCACCGTCGAGCCGGGCCGGACCGTCGCCATCGTCGGGCCGAGCGGTGCCGGCAAATCGACAATCTCGCGGCTGCTCTTCCGGTTCTACGACGCCACCGGTGGTGCGGTGCGGATCGACGGCGCCGACATCCGCGCGGTGTCACAGTCGAGCCTGCGCGCCGCACTCGGCATCGTCCCGCAGGACACCGTGCTGTTCAACGACACGATCTACTACAACATCGCCTATGGCCGGACCGGTGCCACACCGGCCGAGATCGAGGACGCCGCCCGGATGGCGCGCAGCCACGACTTCGTCATGGGCCTGCCCGACGGCTACCAGACCATGGTCGGCGAGCGCGGGCTGAAACTGTCCGGCGGCGAGAAGCAGCGGGTGGCGATCGCCCGCACCATCCTCAAGAGCCCGCGCATCTTCCTGTTCGACGAGGCGACCTCGGCGCTCGACAGCCATACCGAGAAGGCGATCCAGGGCAGCCTGCGCGAGGTGTCGCGCGACCGCACCACCCTGATCATCGCCCACCGCCTGTCGACCGTGGTCGACGCCGACCAGATCCTGGTGCTGGAGGCGGGCGAGGTTGTCGAGCGCGGCAGCCACGCCGACCTGCTGGCCCGCGACGGCGTCTACGCCGGCATGTGGCGCCGCCAGCAGGAGACCGACGGGAGCGACGAGCGCGGTCCGACGGCCGAAGCGCTGGCGCTGTCGGCGCCGTAGGCGGCGCCGCTGGCCGATGGAGCGGCGGAAGGGTCCCGGATCGGCCCGCTCCGCTCGCGCGGACCGTTCCGTCCGGGGTGACGATGAGGGAGGGTGGACTGCACCCCATAATGTCGTCACCCCGGACGGGACGCCCGCAGGGCGATCCGATCCGGGGCCTACCAAGCGACGTGCCGAGTCATCGGGGGCTTGCCGTCGCGCTTTCGCTGGTGTCGAGTCGGTCACGAACGGGCGCTTGGCCCGATCGCAGGGAGGAGACGCATCATGAAGATCGGTTTCGTCGGTCTCGGCATCATGGGGCGGCCTATGGCCGCCAACCTGATCAACGGCGGCCATGAACTGCACGTCTACGACGTCGTCGGGGTACCGGCCGACGTCACGGCGCTGGGCGCCGTCGCCGAGCCGGACGGCAAGTCGGTCGCCGCGGCCACGGACGTGGTGATCGTCATGGTCCCCGACACGCCGCACGTCGAGGCGGCCCTGTTTGACGCGGACGGCATTGCCGCCGGCCTGTCGGCCGGCAAGCTGGTGATCGACATGAGCTCGATCTCGCCGATCGCCACCAAGGAGTTCGCGTCCCGCGTTAACGCGCTCGGCTGCGACTATCTCGACGCGCCGGTGTCGGGCGGCGAAGTCGGCGCCCAGCAGGCGACTCTCACCATCATGGTCGGCGGCCCCGAGGCGGCGTTCGCGCGCGCCAAGCCACTGTTCGAGCTGATGGGCAAGAACATCACCCTGATCGGCGGCAATGGCGACGGCCAGACCTGCAAGGTCGCCAACCAGATCATCGTCGGCCTGACCATCGAGGCGGTCGGCGAGGCGCTGCTGTTCGCCTCCAAGGCCGGCGCCGACCCGGAGAAGGTGCGCGGCGCCCTGATGGGCGGGTTCGCCTCGTCGCGGATCCTGGAACTGCACGGCAAGCGGATGATCGACCGCAACTTCGAGCCGGGCTTCCGCATCGAGCTGCATCAGAAGGATTTGAGCCTGGCGCTCGCCGGCGCCCGATCGCTCGGCATCAGCCTCCCGAATACCGCCACCACCCAGGAGCTGTTCAACGCCTGCGCGGCGCGCGGCGGCTCCAAGAAGGACCATTCCTCGCTGGTCCAGGCGCTCGAGCTGATGGCCGACCACCAGATCGGCCAGCCGAAGAAGTAGAGCGGCCCGTCGCACGCTGGATCCCGGATCGGCTGCGCCGGAGCCGGCGCGTCCGTCCGGGATGACGGCAAGGATGGGGGCTCCTGCATGGCAGCGGTGACGTTCCCGCCCTCGATTCCGGCGCCGTCTTGGGTCATATGTGGCGCAGCACCGGACAGGAAGGACGCGGCGGCATGGACGGGACGGCGATCGGCAGCGGCACCACCGAGGGCGACATTCGGCACCTCGACGTCATGCGGGCGCTGGAGCGCAAGGTGCTCTGGCACGCGATGTGGACCATCCACAACGCCAACCACGTCCGTGAGAGCCGGGACGGCCTGAAGGTCGGCGGCCATCAGGCCTCCTGCGCCTCGGTCGCTACGCTTATGACGGCGCTGTATTTCGACGTGCTGCGCCCGCAGGACCGGGTCGCGGTCAAGCCGCACGCCAGCCCGATCTACCACGCCATCCAGTTCATGATGGGCCGCCAGAGCCGAGAGGCGCTGGAGCGCTTCCGGGCCTATGGCGGCGCCCAATCCTACCCGTCGCGCACCAAGGACGCCGACGAGGTCGACTTCTCGACCGGTTCGGTCGGCCTTGGCGTGGCGATGACGTTGTTCGCGTCGATGGTCCAGGACTATGTCCAGCTCCACAACCTGGTGCAGGACCCGGCGATCACCGCCCAGGGGCCGGGACGAATGATCTCGGTGCTCGGCGACGCCGAGCTCGATGAGGGCAACATCTACGAGGCCATGCTTGAGGGCTGGAAGTACGACGTCCGGAACCTCTGGTGGATCATCGACTACAACCGCCAGAGCCTGGACGGCGTTGTCTCCGACGGCCTGTTCCGCAAGATCCAGGAGTTCTTCAAGACCGTCGACTGGCAGGTCGTCACCCTGAAATACGGCAAGAAGCTGCAGCGGGTGTTCACCCAGCCGGGCGGCGACGCGCTGGAGAAGTGGATCGACGACTGCCCGAACGACCTCTATTCGGCGCTGACCTTCAAGGGCCAGTCGGGCGAGCACCACGCCTGGCGCGAGCGCCTGAAGGTCGACCTCAAGGGCGTGTCGGGGATCAAGGCGATCCTCGACGACCACGACGACGTCGCCCTGCACACCCTGATGACCAACCTCGCCGGCCAGGACATGGAGGCGGTGCTGGAGGCCTTCCACGCGGTGAAGGACGACGCGCCGCGCTGCTTCATCGCCTACACCATCAAGGGGTATGGCACGCCGCTCGCCGGCCACAAGGACAACCACTCCGGCCTCATGACCCCGGACCAGATGGCTCGCTTCAAGGCCGAGAACGGGATTGCCGACGGCCGGGAGTGGGAACTGTTCGCCGAGGCCGGGGTGCCCGAGCCGGCGCTCAAGAAGTATGTGCAGGGTGTCGCGTTCAACGCTCCCGGCTCGCGCATCCATTCCGCCCCTAAGGTCGAGCTGCCGGACCGGCTGACCTTGCGGTCCAACAAGACCATGTCCACCCAGCAGGCGTTCGGCTCGATCCTGCACGAGCTGGCGCGCGGTAACTCCGCCCTGGCGTCGCGGATCGTGACGACGTCGCCGGACGTGACGGTGTCGACCAACCTCGGCCCCTGGGTGAACCAGCGCGGCATCTTCTCGCTCGACGTCCGCAACGACGTCTTCCGCGAGGAGGAGGTGGCCTCGGCCCAGAAGTGGATGCGCCACGGCGGCGGCCAGCATCTGGAACTCGGCATCGCCGAGAGCAACCTGTTCATCCTGCTGGCGGCGCTCGGCTTGTCTGGGCCGCTGTTCGGCACCCGCCTTCTGCCGGTCGGCACGCTGTACGACCCGTTCATCCAGCGCGGCCTGGATAGCCTGAACTACGCCTGCTACCAGGGCGCGCGGTTCATGGTGGTCGCCACCCCGTCCGGCATCACCCTGGCGCCCGAAGGC
>CAYNFA010000149.1:0-8204 GCA_964396345.1 uncultured Thalassobaculum sp. | reverse complement strand
GCTCCACGGCGCCGCAGGTTTTCGGCGGGCTGGCGGGCCTCATCCAGGTCGGCGGCGTGGTGGCCCCCCGGCACCGCACCCTGGTCGAGGGGCTCGTCACCCGGCAGCTGGTGTTCAGCGGGCTGGCCCTGGCGCCGAGCGCGGAGGACCCCGTCCTGTTCGTCCTGGGGCCGGTGACGAACGCGACGAGCCCGACCTTCCGCGACCCCAACCCGGCCTCCGCCGAGGGCGCCCCCAGCGCGGTGCCGGATTACCGGCCGAGCCACCTGATCAACGGCCAGCTCAATCCGACCATCGCGATGCGGCCCAACGAAACCCAGGTGTGGACGGCGGCAAACTTCAACGTCTCCTCGTCCTATTCCCTGGCGATCGTCCGGGTCGACGACGACGGCACGGTCGATCCGGCCACGCCGCTGTTCCGCACGACCCAGCTTGGCCAGGACGGCAACGACCTCTACACCCCGGTGGAGGGCCATCTGATCAAGCACCGTGATCCCATGGCCGACTTCACCATCGGTCCCGGCGTGCGCCTGACCTGGACGGTCACGGCGCCGGAGCAGCCCGGCACCTATTACCTGATCAACGCGGTCGACCGCGCGTACACCCGTCAGGTCGACAACCTGCCGGCGATGCTCACCTTCCAGCCGCCGCAGGCCTTCGTGCCGACGATGATCCTCGCCACGGTCGCGGTCGAGGGCGACGCCGCCGCGCGGGCGGTGCCGGCGTTCGACCCGACCTCGGCGCCGCGCATGGTCGGCGCCGACCCGGTCGTGACCCGTCAGATCGCCTTCGACTTCGACGAGCACTACCTGCGCGGCCGCGTCAACTTCGGCTACTTCCCGGACACCGGCGTCATTCAGAGCTATTCCGGGGACGTGGAGACCTGGATCGTCAGCACCTACTCGCAGGTCGCGCACCCGATCCACATCCACCAGGGCGATTTCATCGTCGAGCGGATCGCGTACTACGAGGATCAGGCGCTGACCCGACTGCGCCGCGACCTGCCCGAGAATCCGGTCATCTACCCCTTCACCAGGGTGATGGACACGCTGACCCTGCCGGGGCGCAGCAAGGTCCAGCTCCGGCTCAGGGCGTCGGCCTTCCCGGGCAAGTTCGTCATGCACTGCCACATGCTGCTGCACGAGGACAGCGGCATGATGGCGTCGGTCGCGGTGTCACGACCGCGCCAGGAGGAAATGGTCGCCGTCGGCGCCGGTCCCGGTAGCGCGCCCCTCGTCAGCCTGGTCCAGGCCGCGAGCGGGGCGGAGATCGCAACCTTCCACGCCTTCGACCGCGCCTATCGCGGCGGCGTGAGCGCCGATGTCGGCAACCCGCTGGGCGGCTACCGCTCTTATGTGGCGGTCGCGCCGCGGCAGGGGCTGCCAGCGGTCCGCCTCGTCGACCCCCGCGATCCCGTGGCGAGCGTGCTGGAGATCCATCCGTTCGGCGGCAGCGGCGACGGCGCCACCGTGGCGCTGGGCGACATCGACGGCGACGGTGTCGACGAGGTCGTAATCGGCTCGGGGCCGGGCACGCGGCCGTCGGTCGCGGTGTACGACGTCGTCGCCGGCGCTAACGGCGGCTGGATGGCGAAGCTCAAGCTGGAGGTGCCGGTGTTCGACGCGTCCTACGGCGCCGGCGGCGTGCGGGTCGCCGTGGCCGATATCGACGGCGACAACTGGGATGACATCGCCGTCGCGAACGGACCGGGCGTGCGCAACCGTCTCTCGGTGCTAAGCGGGCGGATCCTCTCCGAGGCGGCGCGCGGCACCGATGCCTTCGCCACCTCGACCGGCGATCCCTTGCTGGACCGCGACCTGAAGCTCTCGATCTGCGCCGCCACGGGCCAGGATTCCATCATTGCCGATAGGGTCGATCCGCTGCCTGGCAGCGACGGCCTCAACCTGGCCGCCGGGATGCTCGGCGCCGGCTTCGCCACATACCCGCCGGTCGCCAAGACCGGAATCAATCCCATGGCCGCGGCGCCCTACCGCGCCCAGATCGCGTTGACGCGGGCGGCTGTGCGGGAGAATCCGGAAGTCGCGATCTTCGAGTACACCGGCCCGAGCGTGCACGAGCATGGCAACGAGGCGGGCGACCCGCGCCTCTATTTGCGGCCGGTCGGGCTGTTCACGCCGTTCCCCGGCCAACAATCGCACGAGAGCGGGCTTGCCCTGGCGACCGGCTTGACCACGGTGGCGGATCCGAACACGCCGATCACCGCCCTGGTGTCGGCGCTCGACCCGGGCCGCCAGGCGGTCTCGTATTTCGATATCGGCGGTGGAATCGTTACAAAGCCCTGGGCGAGCCGGCCACAGCCGGCCGCCGCCGGCTTCAGCTCCCGACGATGAACGGCTTGGCCTGGGCGTCGTACTCGGCGTAGCCCAGCATCGCGCGCAACTCGGCCGGCGGCAGCGCCGATGTCGCCTCGGCCTCGCCGGCGGCCAGGGCGTCGAGCCCTGCCTTCATGCCGGCCGCCGCCGGCGACAGCATGCCGGTCGGGTAGGTGCCGATCTTGAAGCCAAGGGTGGCCGCCTCTTTCTGCGTGGGCGTCGCCCGCGGCGCGCCCGGCGACAGCACGGCGAACGACGGCCGGCCGGCGGCGGCGGCCACGGCGCGGTGGATCTCGTCCTCGTCGGCGGGCGAGTCCAGGAACAGGATGTCGGCGCCTTCCTGCACGTACATCTCGATCCGGGCGACCGCCTCGTCGATGCCCTGGGTCGGGCGGCAATCGGTGCGCGCCAGCACCAGGATGCCGGACTCCTTCGCGGCCTCGACCGCGGCGCGGATCTTCATGCGCGCCTCGTCGCGCGACAGGCAGGGCTTGCCGGCGGCCGTCAGGGCGCGCGGCGTGATCTTGTCCTCGATCAGCACGGCGGCGGCTCCGCCCCGGCCGTAGGCGCGCACCGTGCGCTGCACGTTCATGGCGTTGCCGTAGCCGTGGTCGCCGTCGGCCAGCACCAGGGTCTCCGGCGCGGCGGCGCGCACCATGTTGAACGAATCGACCATTTCGCCGAACGAGACGAGGTCGAGATCGGGGCCGCCCAGCCGGCTGGCGGCCACGCAGGAGCCCGACAGGAACGCCGTCTGGAAGCCGGCGGCGGCCGCCAGCTTGGCGGTCAGGCCGTCCCACACCGCCGGCATCACGACGAAACCGGGAGCCGCCAACAGGGCGCGCATGCGTTCGGGAGCGGTCATGAGAGGATCCTTCGAATTGGCGAGCGTTCCCGACGATAGGCACCCGTCGGACCACGGGCAAGCGGTGTCGGGAGGCCGGAACCCGCGTTGTGGCGGCCGGGCCATGCCGGCATGCTTCCACCGGCGACGACGGCAACCCGGCCGGGTCGCGAAGGAGGGCACATGACAGCGCGCGTCCTGGTCGCCGGCCTCTGGCACGAAACCAACACTTTCTCGCCGATCGTTACCGATCTGGCCGCCTTTCGTTCCTACCAATGGGCCGAGGGCGGCGAGCTTGTGGACCGCTATTCCCGCACGAATACCGAGATCGCAGGAATGCTGAGGGGCGCCGAGGCCGCCGGTCTGGCGGTCGTGCCCGGGCTTTTCGCCGGCGCCATCCCGGCCGGCACCGTCACCGGCCCGGCCTTCGAGGCGCTCGCCGAGCGGATCGCCGCCACGGCGCGTCAGGAGCGGCCCGACGGGGTTCTGCTCGCGCTGCACGGCGCCATGGTGGCCGACGGCATCCCGGAGGCCGACGCCGCCCTGGCGCGCCGGGTGCGCGACGCCCTGCCGGCGGGAGTGCCGATCATCGCCACCTACGACCTGCACGCCAACCTCTCGCTGCCGCTGGTCGACGCCTGCGACGCGCTGATCGGCTACGACACGTTCCCGCACACCGACATGGCGGCCCGCGGCGAGGAGGCGGCGGCCCGGCTGGCGGCGATGCTGGCGTCGGGGCGGCGGCCGGCAAAGGCGTTCCGCAAGCTGGCGATGATCACCGTGCCGCAGGTCCAGGCAACCGCCGAGCCGCCGATGGACGCGGTCATGGCCCGGGTCGCCGAGGCCGAGGCCGCCGACGGCGTCGACGTCGTGTCGGTCGCCCAGGGCTTTGCCTACGCCGATGTCGACCACCTCGGCGTGGCCGTCACGGGGTACGGCGACGACCCGGTGGCGGTGCGCCGGGAGGTCGATGCGGTGGCGGGCATCATCGAGGCGGCGCGGGCGGGCTTTCGCCCGCTGCTGGTGGCGCTCGAGGAGGCGGTCGCGCTGGCAGCGTCTGCGGCGGCCGGGCCGGGCAGGGGGCCGGTCGTGCTGGTCGAGCCCGCCGACAACGTCGGCGGCGGCGCGCCGGGGGACGGCACGGCGGTTCTGGCGGCGATGATCCGTCACCAACTGGCCGGCACCATCGTGATCTGGGACCCGCGCGCGGTGGCGGCGGCGCGGGGCCGCCGGCGGTTCGCCGGGGCGGTCGGCGGGCGGATCCTGCCGGAGTTGCACGGGGCGCCGGTCGCGATCGACGGGGCGGTGGTGTTCGACGAGGCGGACGTGCGCTACGTGCGGGACGGCCCCTACATGACCGGCCAGCTTGTGCCGATGGGCGACGTCGCGGTGCTGCGCACCGGGTTCGGCTTGAACGTCGTGCTGACCGGCGAGCGGGTGATGCCGTTCGACGACACCCATCTGCGGCGCGTCGGCATCGAACCGGCGGGCGAGCCGGTGCTGGTGGTCAAGTCCGGCAGCGCCTGGAAGATCGCCTTCCAGTCGATCGCCCGGCGGGCGATCGTGGTCGACACCGGCGGCGTCTGCGCCTCGAACGTCGAACGCCTGCCGTACACGCGGCCGGCGATCCGTCGGTGCTGGCCTTTCGAGGGAGCCGGGTGAGCCACTGGACGGCGGGTGACCACAGGGCATGATGGGCTGGCAGCGTGCCGGCGCCGGCGAGGCCCGGTCGACGCGCCCCAACCGATCGGCAGGAGACGGCTCAATGGCAAGGCTCGATGGCAAGGTAGCGATCATCACCGGCGGTACCGGCGGCATCGGGGCGGCCGCCGCCCGGATGTTCGCCGACGAGGGGGCGAAGGTGATGCTGGTCGATCTCGATGGCGACCGGCTGGCGGCGGTGGCGCGGTCCATCGGCGACGAGCGCGCCGATTACGCCGTCGCCGACGTCGCCGACGGCGAGCAGGTCAAGGGGTTCGTCGCGCGCACCGTCGACCGCTTCGGCGGCGTCGATGTGGCGCTCCTGAACGCCGGCATCGAAGGCCGCGTGGCGCCGCTGCTCGAGCAGACCGACGAGGAATTCGACCGGGTGATCGCCGTCAACGTCCGCGGCGTCTGGCTCGGCCTGAAGCACACCATGCCGGAGATTGCCCGCCGCGGCGGCGGCTCGATCGTCATCACCGCCTCGACCGCCGGCATCCGCGCGGTGCCCGGCATCGCCCCGTACATCTGCAGCAAGCACGCCGTCATCGGGCTGATGCGCTCCGGCGCCATGGAGGGGGCCGCGTCCAAGGTGCGGGTCAACACCGTCAACCCGTCGCCGATCGAGACGCCGATGATCCATCGGCTCGAGGACGCCTTCAACCCGGATCACGGCAACCGCCAGCCGATGGCCGAGGCCACGCCGCTTCGCCGCTACGGCCAGCCGGAGGAGGTTGCGAAGCTGATGCTGTTCCTGGCCAGCGATGACAGCTCGTTTTGCACCGGCGGCGTCTACATGGTCGATGGCGGGGTATCCGCCGGGCGCCGCTGAGACAGGGCTGAACCGGGCCTGGCCGCCGCCTGCACCTTGACAGCCTCCGGGCCGCCACCGTTCGCTGTCGCTCCGACAGCAACCGATTCGAGGAGAATACGAAATGGTCACCAGGCACATGCAGACGCCGATCATGCACCGCGCGGTCGAGCACGGCGGCACGGTCTACCTCGCCGGCGTCGTCGCCGACGACATGACCCTGTCGATGAAGGGGCAGACCGCGCAGACCCTGGCGAAGATCGAGAAGCTGCTGGCCGAGGTCGGCAGCAGCAAGAAGCAGCTGCTGGCGGCGACCCTGTTCATCACCGACATGGGGCAGAAAGAGGCGATGAACGAGGCCTGGAACGAGTGGCTGGCCCCGGAGGACAAGCCGGCCCGGGCGACCATCGGCGTGGCCGATCTCGGCAAGGGTGTGCTCATCGAGATCGTCGTCACCGCGGCGAAGTAACCGCCCGGCGGCGGGAAGGCGTGCCGCCCCGCCTTCCCGCCTTCGCGCGTTGTCGCGAGGAAAGGCTAGCAGCGGATGCCGCCGGCGCGGTGTTCGCGCCGTCAAAGTCGGGAGAAACAACAACGGCAACGCGGTTGACAACCATCGCCGCGTGCTCCGTGATCGCGTTACTGGAGACGACTGTTCCGATACTGGAAGCTTCGAATCAATCGAGGCAGCGGAACGGGGCGGGGCCACCGAGGACCGAATGGTCCCCGCTTAGGCTCCGGCCGAAACAAATCATCCAAGGGAGGAGACGACGATGAGGCATGGAGCAATCGACAAGGCCAGGCGCTGGGCCGGCGCCGGAATTCTGGCGGCGGCGCTGGCGGCGGTGCTGCCGGGCGGCGCGGTCGCCCAGGACGCCCGGTCCTACGTGCTGACCACCGCCACCACGGGCGGCACCTACTACCCGGTCGGGGTCGCCATCGCGACGCTGATCAAGGTCAAGCTGCAGGCCGCCCAGAAGATCGACCTCAGCGCCATCAGCTCGGCCGGATCGACCGAGAACGTCAAGCTGCTGCGCGAGAACCAGGCGCATTTCGCGATCCTGCAGGGGCTGGTCGCGCAGTTCGCCGCCGACGGCGAGGGGCCGTTCCAGGCCGAGGGCGTCCAGAAGAACCTGCGCGGCATCACGCCGCTCTGGTACAACTACGAGCAGTTCGTCGTCGACAAGAGCTTGGCCAAGACCGGCCGCATCGGTGACATGGCGAACCTGTACGGCAAGAAGTTCTCGATGGGCGCGCGGGGCTCGGGCCTCGAGACCATGCACAAGTGGATCTTCCCGAACCTCGGGATCGACTATGAGAAGTTCGACCAGGTGTTCCAGGGCTACGGCCCGACCGGCGAGAGCCTGCAGAACGGCTCGATCCAGGGCGGCAACTTCGAGGCCGGTCTGCCGACCGGCGGCCTGACCCAGGCGATGGCCGCCGCCGGCGACCGGCTGACGTTCCTGGAGTTCAACGAAGAGGACGTCGCCAAGGCGAACGGCAAGACCTCGCTGCTGTCGCTGACGACGATTCCGGCCAACACCTACCCGAACCAGCCCAACCCGGTGCGCACGGCGCGGCTGGCGAACTACCTGGCGGTCAACGCCGACGTGCCGGAGCAGGACGTCTACCTGATCACCAAGACGATCTTCGAGAACCTCGGTTTCCTGAACAACATCCACGCCGCCACCAAGGAGATCGACGTCAACGAGGCGGTGCGCACCTCGCCGTTCCCGCTGCATCCGGGTGCGGTGAAGTACTACAAGGAAGCGGGCCTGACCGTCCCCGACTCGCTGATCTCGAAGTAGGTCCCGGGTGAAGTCGGCGGCGGGGCGGCAGCGCGCCGTCCCGCCGCCGCCGCGCGCCATTCACACGGGTAGGGTCCATGCTGTCCTCGTCTCGGGTTCCGCCGACGCCGGATGTCGACGTCGACATCGATTCCGGCCGACGCCTGCGCAGCACCGACAGTCTGCTCGGCCGGGTGGCGCTCGTCGGAGGCGCCGCCCTCGCGCTGCTGCACATCTACTTCAACACCTTCGGCACGTGGTCGGAGCTGCGGGTCAACGTCGTGCATTTCGGCGGGTTCGGGGCGCTGTGCGCGCTGCTGTACCCGGCGTTCCGGGCGCGCACCCGGGCCGGCACCCGCGTCGCCGCCGCCCTCGACGTCCTGCTCGCCGTCGCGGCGCTGGCCTGCATCGCCTACCTGATACTCGGCGAGGAGGCGTTCTTCGCGCGCAACGCCCGCTACCTCTGGTACGACTGGGTGTTCACCCTGCTGGCGCCGCTGCTGATCCTGGAGTTCGTGCGCCGGACCACCGGGCTGCTGATCCCGGCGATGATGCTGACGGCCTTCACCTATGTCGTCGTATGGGGCCGCTACGTGCCCGGGACCCTGACGTTTCCCGGATTGTCGCTCGAGACCATGCTGTACCGCACGTTCTACACGGACGACGGGATGCTGGGGAACATCGCGTCGATCTCGGCCACCTACGTCTTCATGTTCGTGATGTTCGGGGCG
>CAYNFA010000148.1:0-8243 GCA_964396345.1 uncultured Thalassobaculum sp. | reverse complement strand
TCCTTGCTGCCATCTTCCGGCTGAATGAAACCGAAACCCTTGGCGGCGTTAAAGAATTTGACGGTACCGGTAGCCATGTCAGGATCTCCTCGATGGTTGCCGCGCGCACCACGCCGCGGCATCGGCTTTTCGGTCAGTTCAGAAAGACCGGCAGCCTCGAGAGACAGTCAGTGGCTTCCAGTGAACGATAGCGACGACTTTATCGGCTCTTTCCGGGCGGTTGGCAAGGACCATCTGGCCGAACGCGCGGCCGGTCAATCGAGGGCGATCGTCTCCAGATGCTCCGGCACCCGGCAATTCCACCCCAGTTCCTCCTCGATCCGGTGGCGCAGCGCGTCGGCCGCGGCCGGCTCGCCGTGGACGATCTGGGTGCTGCGTGGCGGCTTCTCGAAGTGCCGCAGCCAGCCAAGGCAAACTCGGCATCCTTCTCCTGGAGGTGCGCGGCGTCCGGTAGAAGGATCAGGCGGAGGTCGCGGGTCGCCTCGGTGGCACAAACACCGGCTCCCGGAAACCGTGGGCGACCAGGCGTGGGAGATAGCCGGAATGGTCGATATGCGCGTGGGTCAGCACCACCGCGTCGATGCGGGCGGGGTTCGCCGGCAACGGCGCCCAGTTCCGCAGGCGCCGCTGCTTGAAGCTCTGGAATAGCCCGCAATCCAGGAGCACCCGCCGCCGGCCGGCCCGCAGCAGGTATTTCGAGCCGGTGACCGTGCCGGCCCCGCCCAGAAATTGCAGCGTCGCGTCCATCAATGCCTCGGCGGCCGCCCGAAATGTTCGCGCCGGCGACGGACCTCGGCCGCCTCGACGCCGAAGTATCGGCCGATCGCCTCGTCCGACAAGCCAAGATCGACCAGGGCGGCCAAGGCAACCTCAGGCAGCGGCCAGCCAACGCCGCGAACGAACCAGCGGGCCGCCTTGCGGTCCCGCTCGGCGGCTCCGGCGTTGTCGCGGTCCCTCATGGCGCTCTCCGATGCCCTTGTCCCGCAGTCGGACGATCGTCCCGGGGACATCGGGGCGATCCTAGGGTGACCTCCGTCAGTTGCATTGACGCGCATCAATCGAGGCGCCGCGGGGGCTGCGCCGAGCCCGCCTGGCGCGTTGATCCTCCTCAATGCCAAAGCGGTGTCCGACGCGCATTATGGCTTTCGATGCCTCAGACGATGGATACCCGATCCGTCCCGGCCTTGTGGACGCTTGGCACCTCGAGAGGACGACATGAAGAACCCTGTGACCTGGATCCTGACCGCCGACCACCAGCGCGCCCGAGCCTTCGCCTTCGACCGTCCGGGCAGCGGGCTCCGGCCGGTTGCGGCCTTGACGATGGACGAGCATCTCCCGGTCAGCCACGAGGCCGGAGCGCACCGGCCGGACATCGGCTTCGCCGCGCGCGGCGGGCCCTCGCACGGTGTCGAGCCGCGCACGACGCCGCACGACAAGGCGGCGCGGCGGTTCGTTGAGGATGTCGCCGAGGCGGTGACCGCGGCGGCGGATCGCGGCGAGTTCCAGCGGCTGATCCTGGTGGCGCCGCCGCGCGCCCTCGGCGAACTCCGCGACAGTCTGCCGGAGGCGGTGCGCGACCGGGTGGTTGGCGAACTCGACCTCGACCTGACCAAGGCCTCGGCCGAGAGCGTCGAAGCTCACATCGAGCGCTTCCTCGCCTGATCGATCGGGGTTACGCCGACAGGTGGCGGTCCGCCCAGTCGCGGATCATCGGCTGGGTCAGCGCGCCGCTCTGGCGCGCGACCTCGTGGCCGCCCCGGAACAGCGCCAGGGTCGGGATCGACCGGATCCCGAAGCGGGAAGCCAGCCCCGGCTCGGCCTCGGTGTCGACCCTGGCGAGCCGCAGCCGCGGCTCCAGGTCGCGGGCGGCGGCCTCGAACGCCGGCGCCATCACCCGGCACGGACCGCACCATGGGGCCCAGAAGTCCACGAGAACCGGCAGGTCGACGGCGCCGATGTGGCGGTCGAAGCGGCTGCCGCCGAGGTCGATCGGCGCGCCCGTAAACAGTGCCTTGCCGCAGCGCCCGCAGGTGCCGCGGGCTTCGCGGCGCGTCGACGGCATGCGGTTGAGCGTGTCGCAATGCGGGCAGGGGATGGTGATGGTCGGTGTCATGGCGTTGCCCTGTCGATCGGCGAAAGCCCAACTTATGAGCCACCGCTGATATGGTGACGACGGCGCCGAAACGGAGGGTCGGCTACCGGTCGGGCTCGCGCCGGCCGAGTGGGTACAGCCGGTCGTCGTCGCGGAACGGCTGCAGCAGCATCCGGTCGAGACGGAGGTCGCCCGGGTCACGGAACTGCTCGATTCCGATGATCATGCCGTCGTGGCCGGCGGCCGGCTGGGCCCGGTAGGTGCCGAGCAGCCGGTCCCAGCACGACAGGCTGAAGCCGAAATTGCTGTTGGTCTCGCGCGGCACCACCGAGTGATGGACGCGGTGCATGTCCGGCGTCACCACGATCCAGCGCAGCACCCGGTCGACCCCGGCGGGCAGCCGGACGTTGCCGTGGTTGAACAGCGAACTGGCGTTGAGCAGGACCTCGAAGATCAGCACCGACACCGCCGGGGCCCCGAGGGCGGCGACGACGCCGAGCTTCAGCAGCATCGACAGCAGGATCTCGATCGGGTGGAACCGGATGCCGGTGGTGGTGTCGAACTCCAGGTCGGCGTGGTGCATCCGGTGCAGCCGCCACAGCGCCGGCACGGCGTGGAACATGACGTGCTGCAGGTAGATCGCGAGGTCGAGCACCAGCACCGAGGCGACGATCGCCAGCCACGCCGGGATGCCCGCGGTGTTGAACAACCCCCAGCCCTGGCGCTCGGCCAAGATCGCCATGCCGACGGCGGCGGTCGGGAACGCCACCCGCACCAGCAGGGTGTCGAGTGCCACGATGCCGAGATTGCCCGGCCAGCGGCTGAGGCGGCCGATCTCCTGGCGCCGGCGTGGCGCCAGGAGCTCCCAAACGGCCATCGCCGCCAGGATGCCGGCGAAGGCTCCGAGCCGGATCAACGGCTCATGCGCGAACAGAAACTCTGACATCGGGCGCCGGGACCGGGGTTGCCACGGGAGCGCCATTCTATCCCGAAACCGGGCCGCGGTAAGGCAGCCGCGGCAAGCCGTCAGACCGGCAATGGAAGGGGCGGGCGGCCGTCCGCCGGGCGGGGTTCGGGCGCCGCGACCTGGATCACCAGCGGGCAGCCATTCACCGGGTGCGCCACGACCCGGGTGTCGATCTGGAAGACCTCGGACAGCAAGGCCGGGGTCAGCGCGGCGCCGGGCGGGCCGTCGAACACCAGCCTGCCGTGATTCAGCATCACCAGGCGGTCGGCGTACTGGGCGGCGAGGTTCAGGTCGTGGACGATCGCCAGCACCAATCCGCCGGCGAGCGCAAAGCGCCGGGCGGTCGCCATCAGCCGGTGCTGGTGGGCGGGATCCAGGCCGGCGGTCGGGCTCGTCCAGCAGCAGCGCCTTCGGCCCCTGGTCGTCGACCGGCCCGCCGAGCTGGGCGAGGCAGCGCGCCAGGTGGACGCGCTGGCGCTCGCCGCCGGACAGCGTCGGCACCAGCCGGCCGCGCAGCCCGGCCACGTCGGTCTCGGCCATCGCCGCCCAGACGATCGCGCGGTCCGAGACGGCGTCGGCGGTGCCGTGGAACGGGTTGCGCCCGAGCGCCACCACCTCCTCAACGGTGAACGGGAACTGCAGCGAGGAGGATTGCGGCAGCACCGCCCGGCGCCGGGCCAGCGCCAGCGGCGACCACGCCGGCAGTGGCCGCCGGCCGAGGCGTTCAGCGCCAGCGAGGCCTCGCGAAGGATCCAGTGCCCGTCGATCCTCACCCCCACCCCGTCGGCCATCAGCATCGCCTCAGCCCCAGTCCCGGCGGCGCCGGATCAGCCACACGAAGAACGGCCCGCCGATCAGCGCGGTGACCACCCCAATCGGCAGTTCGGCCGGCAGCACGGCGGTGCGGGCCACGAGGTCGGTCGCCAGCAGCAGCGCGGCTCCCAGCATCATCGACCCCGGCAGCACCCAGCGATGGTCAGGCCCGGTCAGCAGCCGGACGGCGTGCGGCACCACCATCCCGACGAAGCCGATGATGCCGGACACCGCGACCGCGCCCCTGACCGCAACCGCGCACAACGCGATGGCGGCCCGGCTGGCGGTCTGGGTCGACACGCCCAGGTGCAGCGCCTCGCGCTCCCCGAGCAGCAGGGCGTTCAGCGGCCGCGCTAGCATCGGCAGCAGGGCGATCGGGACCACCAGGGCGTGCCAGGGCTCGGTCTCGATCCCGAGGTCGCTCCCGAGCGGGTCGGCCAGCAACTGGAGGATCTGCGACGGCCCGATCATGGCCGCGCCGGTTCCGGCCGACGCCAGGGCGGCGGCGACCAGGGTGGCGAGACACATCGCCAGGACCGCCCGCCCGCGCGTCTCACGCGCCGTGCGGTGGTGGGAAACGCCGACGTCGGCGGCAGCCACGCGGTTCAGCCCCGGCCCGGAAGGTCGGCGTGCGGGTGCAGCTCCCGCGCCAGGGTGTCGACGGCCTCGGCGACCCGCGGGCCGAAGCCGAGCAGCAGCAGCGCGTCCATGACCACCAGCCGGCGGTTGCGCCCGGCCGGCGTCGGCACGATGTCGGGCCGGCCGAGGATGGCGTCGGCGCCGCCGAGCAGCTCGGCGGTGCGGGTAGTGACCAGGATCACGTCCGGGGCCGCCGCGACCGCGGCCTCCGGCGACACCGGCTTGTAGCCCTGGAAGCCTTCGACGGCGTTCACCCCGCCGGCGGCGGCGATGATGCCGGCGGCGGTGGTGTCGCGCCCGGCGGCCAGCGGCGCGCCCTGGCCGACGCTGAGCAGGAACAGCACGTGGGGCTTGTCGGGCAGGGCGGCCGCGGCGGCGGCGATCCGGTTGACCGCCGGGCCGACTGATTCCGCCAGCGCCTCGCCGATGCCACCGGCCTCCAGGGCGCTCGCGACCTGTCGGATCTTGTCGGGGACCTCGCCGACCGACATCGCCTTGGCGATCCCGATCACCGGGATCCCGGCGTCGCGCAGCTGATCGAGCGCCGCCGGCGGGCCGGCATCGCCGTCGGCAGCACCGGGTCGGGCGCCAGCGCCAGGATCGGCTCGGCCGACAGGGCCCGCATGTAGCCGACGTTCGGCAGCCGGGTGGCCCGTTGCGGGAACAGGCTGGTGGTGTCGACCGCCACCAGGCGGTCGCCGCGGCCGAGCGCGAACACGGTCTCGGTGATCGAGCCGCCGATCGCCACCACCCGCCGTGGCTCGGCACTGGCGGTGGCGGCGGCGTGCGCGAGCAGGGCGACGAGCAGGCCGGATCGCAGGGCGAAGCCGAGGGCGGAGCGCCGGGTTGGCGTGCGTCGCATGGTCAGAACGCCAGCCGGTAGCCGACCGAGCCCCGGACGTTGCGCCCCGGCTCCGAGACGCCAGCGTTGATGCGCTCGTAGTCGCGGTCGAGAATGTTGTCGATGCCGAGATTCACCACCACGCCCTGCAGCATCGGCTGGCTCGGCACCCACTGCACGTACACGCCGAACACCGAGTAGCCGCCGCGTTCGTCGGCAGCGTCGTCGACGGCGTCGAAGCGGGTGGCGAACTCGCCGCGCACGCCGACGATGCTGTCGATCTCGCGCAGCTTCGCGCCCGGCGCCGGCGGTCAGGGTGTCAGCCTTCAGCAGGCCCAGCTTTTCGCCGGTCGCCTTGTCCTCGCCGTCGATGGTGTCGAACGCGGCGGAGAGGAAGAAGCGCGGGTGGTCGTAGCCGGCCTCGATCTCCACACCGCTCAGTTCGGCCTCGCCCCGGTTGATCGAGGTGGTGGTGCCGGCGTTACAGGGTCCGGCCCCGGGAACGAAGCAGCCGCGCGTCGGGGCGCCGCCGTTGACCTGGATATCGATCAGGTTGTCGACGCGGGAGTGGTAGTATAAGCCCTTGATCCGGAAGGAATCGCCGGTGCCGAGCAGGTCGCGGGCCTGGTAGCCGGCGCCGAACTCCACCGTGTCGGCGGTTTCCGGCTCGAGGTCGGGGTTGGGGACGAAGCTGTTCACGGCGGTGACGCCGGGGCGGATCGGGATCGAGAAGTGGGTCCCGTCGATGTAGAGCTCGTTGAACGACGGCGCCCGGAACGCCCGCGCGACGCTGGCGAAGCCGACCAGTCCCGGGACCGGCTCGTAGGACACGCCGAGCTTCGGCGACAGCGCGTCGGATTCGTTGCCGGTCTCGCCGTCGGCTTGGTTCTCGAAGTAGTCGAAGCGGACACCCGGAATCACCCGAAGCGTTCCGGGAACCGCGCCGGCGATCTCGAACTCGCCCTGCAGGAACGCCCCGAACAGCGTGGCGTCCGCGTTCGGCACGCCGTCGCTGGTGCCGTCGGCGGTCGCGCTGTTGGTGCCGGTCTGCTCGTCCCGGTTGCCGTCGACACCGTAGACCAAGGTGAGGCGGGTGCCCTCCGTCACCGGCAACCGGTTGCGGTTGCTGACGTCGAAGCCCACGGTCTGGACCGTCTGCTCGGTCTCCACGCTGGTCGACGGGTTGGTCTCGGTGTTGGCGTTCTCGGTGAAGTAGACAAGTGCGTCCGCGTCGACCCAGGAGACCATCAAGGGCGCGTAGGTCACCCTCGCGCTGACGGTGTCGCTGCGCATCTTCTTGTCTACCGCCGGGCGCGCGGCCGTGACCGCGTTGCCGTCCTGGCCGTTGTCGGGCTCGACCGCGTCGTTCGTGAAGCCGAGATAGGACAGCGTGAGTTCCAGGCCGTCGCCCAGCCTTGCCTTACCCTTGACCAGCCCGGACAGGATGTCGTCCTCGGATTCCAGGTCCTGGCCGCTGCCGAGACGGATGTCGTCGGAGGCGCGCCCAGGCCGGCGACCACGTCGGTGTCCGCGGAGGGCCGGCCGGCGGCGACCAGGCTGGTCATAAACTCGTCGTTGACGCCCTGGTAGCCGACCTTGGCGCGGCCGCCCACGGTCTCGCCCGGCGCCAGCAGGTCGTCGGTGTCGAGGGTGCGGAACGACATTACGCCGCCGATCGCGCCGCTGCCGTACAGCGAGGACGCCGGGCCGCGCAGCACCTCGGCGCCGCCCAGCATCTCCGGGTCCAGGAAGAACCGGCCGTCGTGGCCGGAGATGAAGTTCTGGCGGGTGCCGTCGATCCGGACCTGGACGTTCTCGCCCTGGGCGCCGCGGATGCTCGGCACCTGGCCGGTGCGCCGCGGGCCGCCGTCGAAGAACACGCCGGGTGTCGCGCGGAACAGGTCGCCGGCGCTCGAGGGATCGGCGCCGTCGATCGCCTCGCGCTCGATGACCGTGACCATGCCCGGATACGAGAAGGCCGGTCCCGGATCTCGGGTGGCGCTGACGCTGATCGCGTCCAGTTCGAGCGTGCCGCCGCCCGCGGCGGCGGACTGGGCTCGGGCAACTCCGGAGCCGAGCGCGGTGCCGGCGAGAAGGGCTGCGACGACGGTGGCGTGCGTGAGGCGCTGCATTCTGATCCCCTTGCGGTCCCCTGGACCCGCGCTGTCGGCGCGGTCGGGAAAATCCGAGGCTATTGTCCGGTCAAGCCAACGAGCCCCAGGCGGGCGACCAGGAGGGAATGATGTTCATCGCCATGAACCGGTTTCAGGTGGCCTGCGGGCGAGAAGCAGAGTTCGAGGAGGTGTGGCGCTCGCGCGACACCCAACTCGCCAGCGTGCCGGGCTTCCAGACTTTCCACCTGCTGCGCGGCCCGGAGGCCGAGGACCACACGCTGTACTCCTCGCACACGGTCTGGGAGAGCCGGGTGGCCTTCGAGGGCTGGACCAAGTCGGAGGCGTTCCGGCAGGCGCACAAGGACGCCGGCAACCACAAGAGCCTCTACCTTGGCCATCCCCGGTTCGAGGGCTTCGAGGTCGTGCTGATACTTTGATCCCGCCGGTCCGGCCGGCGAGCCGGTTACGGCGATGACGGCTCCAGCGGCTCCAGGGTCGGGTGGCGACCGTCGACCAGGCGGTGGCTCTCGGCGATCAGCCGCGCCAGCCGGCGGCGGTCGACCTTGCCGACGGCGTTGCGCGGCAGCGAGTCGAGGCGCACCCAGGCGCGCGGGCGCTTGTGCCGGCTGAGCGGGGCGGCCAGCGCCTCGGCCCGCTCCCGCCAGTCCGAACCGGCGGCGGCCTCGACCGCGGCGACGATCACGTTCTCCCAGTATTCCGACGCCAGGGCGACCACCCCGACCTCGCCGAGCGGCGACAGGGCCGCCTCGATCTCCT
>CAYNFA010000147.1:0-8258 GCA_964396345.1 uncultured Thalassobaculum sp. | reverse complement strand
AGTTCGGAGAGTCGGGTAACCGCGGCATCCCAGTCAAAGATGCCTCCTCAGCAGTTCGATCGACTGCTTGATTTCTTCGGCGGTCGCGGTGGTTTCCGCGCGCATCGGCGCTCTCCGTCACCCGGGGTTGATCGGGACGTCTTAATAGAGGCCGGACCCGCCGGTCGCAACAGGTGGCCGCAAGCCCTGGGCTGAGGTCGAGTCGCCACCGGACTCGCCGGCCGGCACGCCGCCATCGATCACCGCCCGGACCCCCGTCGGCTCGGTACCCGGTTTGAAGGCCTCGAGGATCGCACCGCGCACGCCGGGGTTGGAGCGCTGGCCGGTCTCATGATCGACCCAGACCAGTCGAACCCCTGGCGGAATGCGGAAATCGACCACCGGCTCGCCTTGCAGCGCTTCGGCCATGAACGCCTTGAAGATCGGCGCCGCCACGCTCGAGCCGGTGTCCTGGGCGCCCAGGGTCCGCGGCTGGTCGAAGCCCACGTAGACACCCACCGCGAGATTCGGCGAGAAACCGACGAACCAGGCGTCGAAGTTCTCGTTGGTGGTGCCGGTCTTGCCGGCCAGCGGACGGCCGAGCTCGGCGATGCGCCGCCCGGTCCCGCGCTGCACCACGCCTTCCAGCATGGAGACGATCTGGTAGGCCGACGCCGGATCGACGAGTTGAGCGCGAGCGTCGGGCACGGCAGGCGGCGCGCCGCCGTTCCAGACCGCCTCGTTGCAGCCGTCGCAGGGCCGCTCGTCATGGCGCCACAGGGTCCGCCCATGCCGATCGACCACCCGGTCGATCAGGCTGGGGCCGATCTTCTTGCCGCCGTTCACGAGCATGCCGTAAGCCGCGGTCATCTTCATGAGGGTGGTTTCGCCGGCGCCGAGCGAGTACGACAAGTGCGGCTGCATGCCTTCGACGACCCCGAACCGCTCGGCGTAGTCGACGACCTTCTCCATCCCGATGGTTTGGGCGAGCCGGACCGTCATCAGGTTGCGCGACTGCTCGACGCCAATGCGCATCGGCGTCGGCCCGTAGAACTTGTTGGTGTAGTTCGATGGCTTCCACTTTCCGAGCCCGGCGCCCTGGTCGATCACGAACGGCGCATCAAGGATCTGGGTGGTCGGCGCGTACCCGGAATCGAGCGCCGCGAGGTAGACGAACGGCTTGAAGGATGAGCCCGGCTGCCGCCGGGCCTGGGTGGCGCGGTTGAACTCGCTGATCTTGGCGTCGTAGCCGCCGGTCATTGCCCGCACCCGCCCGGTGTGCGGGTCGAGCGCGACGATAGCCCCCCCGACGTCGGGGATCTGGCGCAGCGCGTAGGAGTTCGCCGGTGGCGCCTTGCCGTCCGCCGCCGCACCCGCCGCTTCGACCGGGACGACGTCGCCGGGCTTCAGCACCGCGTCCACGGCCGTCGGCGCCGCGCCGAAGCGCTGATCCTCCAGCCATGGCCGCGCCCATTTCATTTCGGCCAATGGAATCGTGCCGAGACTGCCGTCGGCGAAGCCGATCTCCGCTGCCTTGGCGTCGGACCGCAGCACCAGCGCGAGGCGCCAGGTTCCCAGCCCCGTGGGCTCCGGAACCCCGGCCAGCGCGTCACCCCACCCGGCGGCGACCGGGAGGGTGGTCACCGGGCCGCGCCAGCCATGACGCCGGTCATACTCCTCAAGGCCGCGGCGCAGCACCGTCTCGGCGATCACCTGCAGACGCGGGTCGATCGACGTCCGGACCGACAGGCCGCCTTCATAGAGCGCGGTTTCCCCGAACCGACGCAACAGCTCCCGGCGGACCTCCTCGGCGAAATAATCGGCGGACGCGACATCGCTCGCCGAGGTGTCGCGGACGACCAGCGGCTCGCCCCGCGCGGCGTCAGCCTCGGCGTCGGAGATGAAGCCGTTGCGCCGCATCTGCCCGATCACCCAGTCGCGGCGCTCAATGGCTGCCGCCAGCCGCCGCCGCGGGTGGTAGTTGTTGGGCGCCTTCGGCAGCGCCGCCAGATAGGCGGCCTCGCCGATGGTCAGCGCCGAGAGCGGCTTGTCGAAATAGCTCAACGCCGCCGCCGCCACGCCGTAGGAGCCGAACCCGAGGTAGATCTCGTTCAGGTACAGCTCGAGGATGCGATCCTTGCTCAGCGACCGTTCGATGCGGAACGCCAGGATGGCCTCCTTGGCCTTGCGCTCGACCGACACCTCGTTGGTCAGCAGGAAGTTCTTGGCGACCTGCTGGGTGATGGTCGAGGCGCCGACCGGCCGGCGTCCGGTGCCGTAGTTGCGGGCGTTGATGACCATCGCCGACAGCAGGCTGACGAAGTCGACGCCGGGGTGTTCATAGAAATTCTTGTCCTCGGCGGCGAGGAAGGCCTTGATCACCCGCTTGGGGATGGCCTCGATGGGTACGAAGACGCGCTCGTTGCGGGCGTACTCGGCGAGCAGGCGTCCATCGCCGGCGTGCACCCGGGTCACGACCGGCGGCTCGTAATCCGCCAGGTAGTCGTAGTCGGGCAGGCCGCGCCCGAAGTGGTAGAAGCCGAACAGCACGGCACCCGCCCCGCCGATCGCCAGGATGAACACCATCGCCAGGAGTCCGAGGATCCACCGCATGCAGCCGTCCAGCCCTTAGCGCGCTCGCCGTTTCGTTCGCACCGACACTAGCAGATCGATGGCGTCGGGGCACCGACGTCCCCACGTTGGCGGTTAGCAGCGAATTGTGACGCGGCCGTGATGGACGTCGCGATCAGCGGTAGGCCGCCTGCATTCCCTGAAAGTAGTTGTCGATCGAGCGCGCCAGACCTTCCGCCAACTTGTCCCGGAACGCCGGAGTGTGGAGGTTCTTGTGGTCCACCGAATTCGATAGGAAACCCAGTTCGACCAGCACCGACGGCACGTCCGGGGCCTTCAGCACGGCAAAGCCGGCGAATCGGTGGGCGCGGTTGAGGACTGGCGTCACCTTAGCCATCTCCTCGACCACATAGGCTGCCATCCGGGCCGACAGGTTCTTGGTGCGGCGCTGGGCAAGGTCGATCAGGATGTCCGTCACCTCCGGCGCCTGGTCCGACAGGTCCATGCCGGCGATGATGTCGACCTTGTTCTCGCTGACTGCCAGCGCCGCTGCCTCGGCGTCCGAGGCAGTCTCTGACAGCGTGTACACCGACAGGCCACGCAACGACTTGTCGCCGATAGAATCGGCGTGCACTGAGATGAAAAGATCAGCGCCGGCGCGCCGGGCAATCGCGATCCGGTCGCGAAGCCGCACGAAGACGTCGCGGTCGCGGGTCAACACGACCTTGTAGCGACCGGTCTCCTCCAGCCTGCGGGCCAGCGTCTTCGAGGCCGCCAGCACGATCTCCTTCTCGTGCTGCTTGTGGCCGAGCGCGCCGGGATCGACACCGCCGTGGCCGGGGTCGATCACGATCACCCGGCGCAGGTCGCCGGCCGGTTGCGGCGGCGGTGCCGGTGCCTGGATCGAAGGAGCGCGCAGCGAAACCCGCCGGGCGACAGTGTCATTCGATGCAATCAGGAACGATTCGCGGTCGGTCGGAACGAGATCGAGAACCAGCCGATGCCCGTTGTCGCCCGACGGCGGCAGGATGAACGACGCCTTGATCGCCAACGGCGCCGCGGCGTCGATAACGACCCGCGAGGTGCCAGGCTCGAAGACACCGAAGCGCCAGCCTGAGATCGCTCCGACGCGGCGGGAGCGACCGCCTGCCGGGAGGTCGAACGTCACCTGCGGGAGGTCGAGGACAATCCGGTAGGGATCCGGAAGCTGGAAGGCCAAGAAGTCGACCCGCTCCGTCAGTTCGAGGACGAACCGGATCTTGTCGGGATGCTGACCGACGCGGAGGTCTGTCACGCCAGGGTCGGCGCGCGCCGTTCCGGCGAGCGAAACAACCGCGATCGCTATCGCGACCGCGAACACCGCTGCATAACGGCCGACCGCCGTCACCCGTCCGACCCTCCATCGAAAAGCCCGATCACCCTACCCGACGGCGTTGATGGAGTGCAAGGAAAAGAGTTGTCTTTCATCGAGCTACGGGCCGTCTCTTCAAACATACTTGAAGCGAATTGCGCCGCTCGGCTTGCCTCGTGCGGTGCCAGGCGCTGACGCGGCGGCGAAAGAAAACATTGTTTGCATGCGCGCGGAACAGTATGGTTGAAGGAGTTCCACAGAGTGCGAGCCCCAGATGAGATCAGGGGTGAACGTGATCATGGAACGTCCGTCAGAATTTCTCGAACACCGGCTGGACGGTACCGCTGTCCGGCCGGCGCAGGGCCAAGCCACGTGAGACCTGCACTTCCGTCCGGAACGGCGACCATCAACATTCCGTCGCCCGCGCCGATACCGACGAGCCTGATCGACGCCGATCTCGGCGCGCGGAGCGTCGCGTGTTTTCCGGTCTGGACCCGGCTTAGCGCCGGACCACCATCAACCCTTTGCACCGCGCCCCCGGCCGCGCGTTCACGCGCCGCCGCGATCGCCCGCTTACAGCGGCGAAGCGCCACGGAGAGTCGTCTCAATGACCAAGCGCATGCTCATCGATGCCACCCACCCGGAGGAGACCCGGGTCGTGGTGGTCGACGGGAACCGCCTCGAAGACTTCGACTTCGAGACCGCGACCAAGAAGCAGCTCAAGGGTAACATTTACCTTGCCCGGATCACCCGGGTCGAACCGTCGCTCCAGGCTGCCTTCGTAGAGTACGGCGGCAACCGCCACGGCTTCCTGGCCTTTTCGGAAATCCATCCCGACTACTACCGCATCCCGATCGAGGATCGCGAAGCGCTGCTCCGCGAGGAGAGGGCCCGCGCGTCCGAGGAAATGGACGAGTACGGCGACGACGACGGCGGGGAAGAGACGGCGGAATCCGGTGACGGCGACGGCGATGGCGACGCCGCGGAAGAGCAGGCCCGACCGGAGACGGTCGGTGGCGATCCGGTCGAGGACGTCCGGCGCAAGCGCAAGACCACCGTCAACCGCCGCTACAAGATCCAGGAAGTCGTCGCCCGCCGGCAGATCATGCTGGTGCAGGTCGTCAAGGAAGAACGCGGCAACAAGGGCGCGGCGCTCACCACCTACTTGTCGCTGGCCGGGCGTTATTGCGTGCTGATGCCGAACACCGCCCGCGGCGGCGGGGTCAGCCGCAAGATCACCCACGCCGGTGACCGCAAGCGCCTAAAGCACATCGTCGAGGGGCTGGACGTTCCCGACGGCATGGCGGTCATTGTGCGGACCGCCGGCAGCGAGCGCACCAAGACCGAGATCAAGCGCGACTACGAGTATCTGCTGAGGCTGTGGGACGACATCCGCGAAACCACGCTGAAGTCGACTGCGCCCTGCCTGATCTACGAGGAAGCCAACCTCATCAAGCGCTCGATCCGCGACCTTTACGCCCGCGACATCGACGAGGTGCAGGTCGAGGGCGAGGAAGGCTATCGGATTGCCAAGGACTTCATGAAAGCCCTGGTGCCGAGCCACGCCAAGCGTGTCCAACCGTACCGCGACCCTCACACTCCGCTGCTGCACCGCTTCCAGGTGGAGAGCCAACTCGACGCCATCCACAGCCCGGTGGTCGAGCTGAAGTCGGGTGGCTACATCGTGCTGAACCAGACCGAGGCGCTGGTCGCCATCGACGTCAACTCCGGGCGCGCCACCAGCGAGCGCAACATCGAGGAGACGGCGCTCAAGACCAACATCGAGGCGTCGGACGAGATTGCGCGCCAACTTCGCCTGCGCGACCTCGCCGGGTTGATCGTGATCGACTTCATCGACATGGAGGAGTCGCGCAACCAGCACGCCGTCGAGCGGCGCATGAAGGATGCGATGAAGTCCGACAGGGCGCGCATCCAGATCGGTCGGATCAGCCATTTCGGTTTGATGGAACTGTCGCGCCAGCGGCTGCGCCCGTCGCTGTTCGAGGCCAGCACGCAGGTCTGCCCGCACTGCAAGGGCACCGGCCACATCCGATCGATCGAGTCCTCGGCCCTGCACGCCCTGCGGGTTATCGAAGAGGAGGGGATGCGCAACCGCTCCGCCGAGATCGTGATGTTCATCCCGGCGGTGGTGGCGCTCTACATCCTCAACCACAAGCGCGAGCGCTTGGCTGAAATTGAGCATCGCTACGGCTTCCGCGTGCTGCTCGAGCAGGACGAGTCGCTGATTCCGCCCGACCACCGGCTGGACCGGCGGCGTCCGAAGACCCCGGAGGAGCGGGCTGCGTTCCAGAACGCCGCGGTCGCCCTGCCGCCGCCGGTCGAGGAAGACGACGACGACATCGTCGTCGACGAACTCGAGGACGACGAGGACGAGCAGACCGAGGGCGAGCCGGCAACAACGGAGCGCCGTGCCGCGCCGGCGGCCGACCGACCGGCCGAGGACGACCGTGGCGGGCGTCGGTCCCGTCGGCGCCGCCGCGGCGGTCGCCGACGCGGCGGCGAGGGCTCGGAGGAGTCCACGACCGAGACGTCGGCGGAAGACGGCGAGTCCGAGGATCTCGACGATGCCACCGGCTCCGAGCAGCCGGCCGGCGAGGAACAGACCGCCGAGTCCGAGGAAGACGAAGCGGCGCGCAAGCGTCGGCGGCGCGGACGGCGTGGTGGGCGGCGGCGGGCCCGCCGTCGCGATGACGAGACCACGGGCGCCGAGGCGTCCGGCGACGGCACCGCGGATGACGGCGAGGTCCGCGACGACGACGAATCCGAGGTCGACGGACCCGAGGTCGACGGATCCGAGGACCACGGATCCGAGGACCACGGCGACGGGGCCTACGCCGAAGCGATGATCCCGGAGGCAGCGACGGCCGCGGACGACGCGCCGCAGGCCGCTGAAGCGCACGCTGGCGAGCCGGCGGGCATCGAGCCAGCCGGCATCGAGCCGGCCGCTCCAGAGCCGGTTGCGGCTGCCGCGGCGGAAGCGGCGGCAACGGTCGAGACGGTGGCGGAAGCCCCGGCCGAGCCCGCAGTGGCGGAAAAGCCCGCCAAGCCGAAGCGGGCTCCGCGCCGCCGCAAGAAGGCCGACGAAGCCCCGGTCGAGGCTGCCCCGCTGGCCGAGGCGCCGGCCGAGGTGGTTGCGGTGGCGGAAGCCGAGCCCGTTCCAGCCACGACCGAGACCGAGGACCGGTCGATCACCGGTGAGCCCGGCCGAGACGAGACCGTGTCCGCCGAGGCGGAGCCGGAGGCTGCCGAAGAGAGTCAGGCGGCAGACACGGCCGAAGCGTCGGGGTCGACGGTGATCGCCGTTAAGACGATCGACACGCCCGTCGAGAAGCCCAAGAAAGGTTGATGGCGCCGCTAAGCGGCATCGCCGTTGTAGGATCAGCCCCGGCCGGACCCTTCCGGCCGGGGCTTTTCGTTTCGGGAAGACCAGCGGCGTCAGCGCAGCCAGGCGGCGATCCGTCGGCACGCCTCGGCCATCGTCTCGGTCGCCCCGGCGAACGAGAAGCGTACGGTCGCGTGACCGCGTTGCGGGTCGAAGTCGACGCCGGGCGTGCAGGCGACGCCGGTCTCGGCCAGCAGGCGCCGGCAGAATTCGACGCTGTCGTTGGTGTGCGCCGCCACGTCGGCGTAGACGTAGAACGCGCCGTCCGCAGGGGCGAGATCGTCCAGCCCGGCTTTCGGCAACTCGTTCAGCAGGATCTCCCGGTTGGCGGCGTAGCGCGCCAGGTTGGCCTGGAGTTCCTCCTCGCAATCGAACGCCGCCTCCGCCGCGATCTGCGACAGTGTCGGCGGCGAGATGAAGAAGTTCTGGGCCAGGCACTCCACCGACCGCAGCAGGTCAGGCGGCACCACCATCCAGCCGATCCGCCATCCGGTCATCGAGAAGTACTTCGAGAAGCTGTTGATGACGACCGCGTCGGGTTCGGCCTCCAGCGCCGTCACCGGCCGCATGCCGTAGCCGATGCCGTGATAGATCTCGTCCGATACCAGGCGCACGCCGCCGGCCCGGCACCAGTCAGCGAGCCGACGCATGGCCGGGCCGTCCAGCATGGTCCCGGTGGGGTTGGACGGGCTGGCGACGATCACGCCGTCCAGTTGGCCCGCCGCCCGCAGGCGTTCCACCGTCGGCTGGTAGCGGTCGGCCCGTTCGGTCGGCAGGTCGACCACCTCGACGTTCAGCGCCTGCAGGATGTTGCGGTAGGCGGGATACCCCGGCGCGGCCAGGGCCACGCGGGCACCGGCGTCGAAGGCCGCCAGGAAGGCAAGTTGAAAGCCGGCCGACGAGCCGGTGGTGACGGCGATCCGCTCGGCCGGCACCGCAACGCCGTAGACGGCG
>CAYNFA010000146.1:0-8268 GCA_964396345.1 uncultured Thalassobaculum sp. | reverse complement strand
GAGGCCGACGGCAGCGTCCACGAGGACGCCGCCGGGCGCACCGGCGAGCTCGCCATCCGCCTGCCTAACCCGCAGATGATGCTGGGCTACTGGCGCGACCCCACGCGCACCGAGGCCGCCCGCGTCACCGCGGACGGCGTGGAATACCACCGCACCGGCGACCTGGTGCGGGTCGACGCCGACGGCTATTTCTTCCACCAGGGCCGCACCGACGACGTCGTCAACTCGGCCGGCTATCGGATCGGGCCGAGCGAGGTCGAGGCGGTGCTGCTGCGCCACCCGGCGGTGCTGGAATGCGCGGTCGCCGCCAGCCCCGACCCGCAGCGCGGCGAGGTGGTGAAGGCGTTCGTGATCCTGAACCCCGGCCACGCCGCCTCGCCCGAGCTGGTCGAGGCGCTGCAGGCCTTCGCCAAGCAGCAGACCGCGCCGTACAAATACCCGCGCCGCATCGAGTTCGTGGCCGAGCTGCCGAAGACCCCGACCGGCAAGGTCCGGCGCCGGGTGCTGCGCGACCGCGAGTTCGGGGTTAGTTCATGACGACGGACCCGGCCGACACGGCACCGCCCGACACGGCACCGCCCGGCGGCCCCGCCACACCCGCCACCGCCCGCTTCGCCCGCCTGAAGCGACCGCCGGCCTACCGGGTGGTCGCCGAGGCGCTGGTCGAGGAGGTGCTGCAGCGCCGCCTGCCGCCGGGCAGCCAGCTGCCGACCGAGGCCGACCTCGCCGAGCAGTTCGGCGTCAACCGCTCGACCGTGCGCGAGGGCGTGCGCCTGCTGGAGGAAGCCGGCCTGGTGCAGCGCCGCCCGCAGAAGCGGCTGGTGGTCACCCGCCCCTCGCCCGACGCGGTCTCGGCCCAGATCACCCGCGCCATGGTGCTGCACGACGTGACCTTCCACGAGTTGTGGGTGGTGATGATGGAGATCGAGCCGCTGTCGGCGGATCTCGCCGCCGCCAACGCCGGCGCCGCCGACCTCGCCCGGCTGGAGCGCAACCTCGCCGAGACCGGGCGCGCGCTGGGCGACAGCGCGGCACTCGCCCGCCTCGACGTCGAATTCCACGACCTGCTGGCCCGGGCCGGCGGCAACAAGGCGGTGCCGCTGCTGCGCCAGGCAGTCGGCGGGCTGTTCTACCCGGCGTTCCGCCGCGTCTTCGAAAACGTCGAGACCGCCGGCGCCCGCCTGCTCGACCCGCACCGCACCATCAGCGACGCGGTCCGGGCGCGTGACGCCGATACCGCGCGGGTGGAGATGGCACGGCACATCCGGGATTTCAGGCGGGGATATCTGAAGGCGGGGCTGGACCCGGAATTGCCGGTGGAGGTGGCGGGGAAATGGACCGGCTCACTTTAGCCGCCGCCCCTGTCCGGCATCACGTACAGCGCCTGCAGCGCCTGCAGCGCCTGCAGCGCCAGATACGGTGCAGCCAGAAACGTCGACAGTGCATTTGATATATGCACTGTCACCGTAATGGAGGCCACCGTAATGGAGGCGCGTGTCTATGGCATCTCGGTTACGGTCGGTTCCCGCGCGCCGCCTAAGGCTTTGAACTGAGGTTATGATTCAGGTAGCTTCGGGAAGCGGTCGCTTCCCCATCCTCTGCAGCCGGCCCGGGCGCTACGAGCTATCTGCATCGACTGCTGACTCACCCGCTCCGCTCCTCACCCGCAATCAACCTCATGCCCGGATGAGACTTTTTCATCCCACCCGGCGCCGGTTATCCGCCAGGATGCCCCCTCGACGCCGGGGCGCGGACCTCGGCCGGCCCCGCCAGGGAGGATCCGATGCCCTACGCCTATGTCGTCGCCCAGGTCGACGTGAAGGACGCCGCCGCCTACGAGGAGTACCGGGCGCAGGTGCCGGCCACCATCGCCAAATACGGCGGCGAGTACCTCGCGCGCGGCGGCAAGGTCGAGACCCTGGAGGGCGAGCCGCCGCTCGGGCGGGTCGTGATCCTGCGGTTCGCCAGCGTTGAGCAGGCCGAGGCGTGGTACCACTCGGCCGACTACGCCGGGCCGCTCGCCATCCGGCACCGCGCCGCGGTCAGCCGCTCGATGCTCGTCGAAGGGGTGGAGTGAGGTCATGTCGCGTCTCGCCGGCCGCCAGTTCCTGAACATCCCCGGGCCGACCAACATCCCGGACCGCATCCTGCAGGCGATGCACCGCCCCGCGCTGGACTTCATGACGCCGGAGTTCTTCGACATCCAGGTCGAGTGCCGCGACAACCTGCAGAAGGTCATGAAGACCGAGGGCGAGGTGATGATCTACGCCTCCTCCGGCCACGGCTCGTGGGAGGCGGCGATGACCAACATCTGCTCGCCCGGCGACACCGTGCTGATGTGCGCGACCGGGCGGTTCTCGGAATCCTGGTCCGAGATGTGCCGGGCCTTCGGCCTCAAGGTCGAGGTGCTGGAGAACCCCTGGGACCAGGCGATCGACCCCGGCCGGGTCGAGGCGCGGCTGCGCGCCGACACCGCCGGCGCCATCCGGGCGGTGGCGCTGGTCCACAACGAGACCTCGACCGGCCTGACCCACGACGTCGCCGGCGTCGGTGCCGCGATCCGGGCCAGTGGCCACCCGGCGCTGCTGATCGTCGACACCATCTCGTCGCTCGCCTCGATGGATTTCCGGATGGACGAGTGGGGCGTCGACGTCGCGGTCGCCGGCTCGCAGAAGGGCCTGATGCTGCCGGTCGGCCTCGGCATCTCGGCGGTCAGCGCGCGGGCGCTGGAGGCGACGAAGACCGCCCGGCTGCCGCGCAAATACTACGACTGGAACGAGATGAAGGCCGGCGACGACGGCCGCCTGCGGTTCGCCGGCACCGCGCCGAGCCACCTGTTCTTCGCCATGCGCGAGGGCCTGCGGATGCTGCTCGAGGAAGGCCTGGACGCGGTGTTCGCGCGCCACGCCCGCCTCGCCGAGGCGACCCGCCGGGCGGTCCGGGCCTGGGGGCGCGGCAACGGGCCGACGCTGTTCGGCAAGGACGAGCGCGCGCTGTCGAACTCGGTGACGGCGGTGGCGATGCCGTCGGGCTTCGACGCCAACGCGTTTCGCGGCAAGCTGCTGGCCGAGACCAACGTGGCGATCGGCGGCGGGCTGTCGCGGCTGAGCGGCAAGGTGTTCCGGATCGGCCACCTCGGCGACCTGAACGAGCCGATGCTGCTGGGCTGCCTCGCCACCGTCGAGATGCAGCTCAAGCGCCAGGGTGTGCCGCACGGCGCCGGCGGCGTCGACGCCGCCATCGAGTACCTGGCCGGGAACTGACGGGGCCGGGAACTGACGGGGCCGGGAGCCGGCAGGACGGTTGGCGGACGCCGACAGACGTTGCCACGACCGCCCCTTGATGGTTCGTTAACCTATCGCGCGCCATACTGGTCGCCCGAACCATGACGTGAGTGCCCTGACGTTGACGCCGCCGCCGCCCGGTGCCCCGCCGACCGGCGCCCCGCTGAGCGGTGACGCGTCGGCCGGGGCAGTCGAGGTGTGGGCGCAGCTGTCGTTCGCGCTCGACCGCACCCGGGTCGGCGTGTCGGTGTGGGACCACGACGACCGGTTGATCTTCAGCAACCCGCGCTTCCGCGAGCTGTTCGCGCCGTACGGGCCGTTCGACGACAAGCCGCACTACAGCCAGTTCTACGACCGGGCGCGCCGGCTGTACCGCGACCAGCCGACGGTGCTGTCGGCGGTCGACCAGCGGCTGCGCGAGCGCAGCACCCGGCCGGCGACCGGCGAGTTCCTGTCCGGCGATAACCAGGTGTTCCGCTACCAGGACATCCGCACCCCCGACGGCGGCATGGTGACGCTGTACCAGGACGTCACCCGCGAGCACACCGCCGAGGCGACGCTGGCGGCGCTCGCCAAGACCATCCCCGGCGCGATCTTCGAACTGCGGCAGAACCCCGGCGGCCGGGTCACCTGCACCTATGTGAGCGAGCGCATCCGCGAGCTGACCGGCTTCGGCCCGGACACCTTCACCGGCGGCTGGGAGGACGCGCTGGCGGCGCTGATGCCGGAGGTCGAGATCGACAGGCTGTCCGAGAGCCTCTGCGAGTCGGCCGAGCGGCAGGACGACTGGAACGCCGAGGTGCCGGTGCGGACCCTCGACGGCGCGAGCCGTTGGCTGCGCGCCCAGGCCTCGACGCGGCGCCTGCGCGACGGCACGCTGCTGTGGTCGGGATTGCTGACCGACGCCACCCGCACGGTCGAGAGCAACGCCGCACTCGCCGAGAGCGAGCGCCGGTTCCGCGACATCATCGACATCGCGTCGGACTGGATCTGGGAGAGCGACTCCGAGGGCCGCATCATCTTCGTGTCCGACCGGTTCGCCCAGTCCACCGGCGTGCCGATCGAGGACGTGGTCGGACGCACCCGGCGGGAAATGCCGCAGTACGACTGCAACGACCCCGGATTCCAGGCGCTGGAAGAGGACATCCTCCTGCGCCGGCCGATCCACTCCCGCCGGCTGCGGATGCTGACGCCGTCCGGCCACCGCCAGGTGTCGCTGCGTGGCCGGCCGATCTTCGACGATTCCGGCACCTTCCTCGGCTACCGCGGCGCCGGCTCGGACGTGTCCCGCGAGCACGACTACGTCCAGCGCCTGCAGGACGCCATGCTGGAGGCGCAGTCCGCCAACCAGGCGAAGTCGCGCTTCCTCGCCAACATGAGCCATGACCTGCGCACCCCGCTGAACGCCATCATGGGCTTCAGCGAGATCATCCAGGCCGAGGTGTTCGGCGCCGTCGGCCACCCGCGCTACGCCGAGTACATCCGCGACATCCGCGCCAGCGCCGCCCACCTGCTGGAGCTGATCGACGACCTGCTGGACCTCGCCCGCATCGAGGCCGGCCGCCTCGAGATGGTCGAGGAGACGATGAACGTCGCCGATCTGGTCGACGAGGCGATGGTGCTGGTGGCGCCGCGCTGCGAGGCGCGCGGGGTGGCGCTGAGCAAGACCTGCGCGCTTGAGGCGCCGGTGATCAGCAGCGACCGCCGGGCGGTCAAGCAGATCCTGGTGAACCTGCTGACCAACGCCTCGAAGTTCACCGACCGCGGCGGCTTGATCGAGGTCGCCATCGACGCCGACGGCGCCGACGGGCTGTGGGTGACGGTCCGCGACGACGGCTGCGGCATCCCGGCCTCGATGATCGCCGAGGTCACCAAGCCGTTCGTGCAGGCCCATGGGTCGGGCGACCGGCCGCGCGACGGCGTCGGCCTCGGCCTCGCCATCGTGCGCTCGCTGACCGACGCGATCGGCGCCGAGTTCAGGATCGAAAGCCGGATCGGCGACGGCACAAGGGCGGCATTCCGCCTGCCGGCGCGGCGCGCGGCGCGGACCGCCTGAGGCGGCGCTACTCCGCCGCCTCGGCGCGTTCCAGCGGAACTCCCTCCAGGCCCATCCGGTCGAACAGCGCGTTGGTCCAGCGGTCGATGCCGGCGTTGAACAGCTCGTGCCCCTTGACGTGGGCGCGCTTCGGCTGCGCCCCCGGCTGGCCGAGCCGATGGCCGCCGCCGAGGTTCCAGCGGTGGATCATCGCCAGCGTGATCTCGGGGTGGAACTGCAGGCCGTAGGCGCGGTCGCCGGCCTGGAAGGCCTGGTTCGGGAACGAGCCGGTGCCGGTCGCCAGCAGGGTGGCGCCGGGCGGGACGTCGAAGCCCTCGCGGTGCCACTGGAAGAAGAACCGGGAATGCTCGAACAGCGGTTCGGCGTCGGCCACCGGCTCGACCCGGGTGTAGCCGATCTCGACATGCTGCTCGGAGTGCGGCGCCACCGTGCCGCCGAGCGCCCGCGCCAGGATCTGGCCGCCGAGGCGGATGCCGAGATACGGCACGCCGTCGTCGAGCACCCGCTTGGCGTAGTCGATCTCGTGGCGGATGCCGGCCAGGCAGTGGCAGTCGTTGGCGCTCATCGGGCCGCCGAACACCACCACGGCGGCGTAGCCGCGCGGATCCGGCAGCTCCGGGTGCTCGACGCACGGGCAGCGCCGATCGAGGGTGTAGCCCCGCGCCTCCAGAAGCTCGCCCACCCGGCCCGGGGTCGAGTGCGCCTGGTGGACGACGATCAACACCGTGTCGCTGGTCATCGCTCTTCGCCGCGCAACAGGAACTCCCGTCCGACCTTCACCCGCGCCTCACCTTCATAGTCGATGACGTCGGCGGTCGCGTAGGTCTCGCTCCACCGCTCCGGCAGGTAGGAACCGGTGCCGATGACGTCAACCGGCGCCCTGGCGAGCGCCATCACCCGGCACTTCTCGGGACCGAAGCCGGAGGAGGCGACGATCCGCACCGCCGGGAACCCGGCTTGGTCGAGCTGCTCGCGGGTGTGCCAGATCGCCGCCGCCGACACCCCGGTGCCGATCAGCGACTTCAGCTCGGCCTCCGAGCGGTAGCCGCGGATCGCCTCGGGGGCATTGCGGTCGAGCACCTTGTAGGACTCGCCCATGTCCAGCCCCTCGATGTAGCGCCCGCCGTGGGTGTCGAGCCGGACCGCCAGCCGCCCGGCCGCCGCCAGCTCCGGGAACCGCCGGCAGACCGCCAGCGAGTCGGCGATCTCCAGCCCGAAATAGTCGACCAGGACGGTGAGGTCCTCCGAGGGGTGGGTGTCGTGGAACATCTCGGCGGCCCGCACCGTCGAGCCGGCGTAGCCGATCAGCGCGTGCGGCATGGTGCCGTAGCCGCGCGGCTGCCCGAAATAGCGCGCGGTGGCGTCCGAGGCGTTGCCGACGAAGCCCTTGGCGCCGACCTTCTTCTTGGCCTTCTCGGAGCCGACGCTGGCGCCGTAGGCCATGATCTCGGCCATCTCGGTGCCGGCGCAGTGGCGGGCGTCCATCGCCAGGAAGGCGGTGTTCGGCAGCTCGACGCACATGGTGTAGGCGTTGTAGGCGGCGACGCAGGCGGCGCCCAGCTTCTGCAGGTACTGGGTCTCCAGGTCGACCAGGTGGAACAGCGAGCCGCTGACGTACAGGATCGGCTCGCCGGCGCCGACCCAGGCGCCCTCCTTGTGGGTCAGCTCGACGTCGAAGGCGACGCCGCGCTCGGCCGCCATGGCGTTGATCCAGTCGAGCGCCAGCCGCGGCGCGCAAGTGACCGGCCGGCGCATGAAGATCGCGTAGGTGACCCGCTTGTCGCCGAACCGGGCGACGCAGTCCTTGGTCCGCAGGAAGTACTTGTCGACGTAACCGGGCAAGGTCGCGCCGGTGGGGTGGCGGGTCGTCGACATCCATCGGTCGCCCGGATCACCCTCTTCGGGTGCCAGGTCGACATCCTCGCGCTCGATCGCACTCATCACCGGCTCCGGCCATTCGACGCGCCACGATAGCGCGCCGCCCGGCGACCCGACAACGGTGGCTCGTCGCGGGTGCCGTGCGCGACCGGCAACGCCGGCCGCGCGCCGCCCTCAGGAGGCGGCCTTCAGGATGCGGCCTTCAGGGGAGTGGCGGTGCCGAACCGGCGGCGCCGCAGCATCTCGGCGATCAGGAACGCCAGCTCCAGCGACTGCGAGGCGTTCAGCCGCGGGTCGCAGTGCGTGTGGTAGCGGTCGGCGAGCGCGTGCTCGGTGATCCGGGTGGCGCCGCCGATACACTCGGTGACGTCCTGGCCGGTCATCTCGAAATGCACACCGCCGGCGTAGGTGCCCTCGTCCTCGTGGACCTCGAAGAACGACCTGACCTCGCCCAGGATCCGGTCGAACGGCCTTGTCTTGTAGCCGTTCGACGACTTGACGGTGTTGCCGTGCATCGGGTCGCACGACCACACCACCTTGCGGCCCTCGCGCTCGACCGCCCGGATCAGGCGCGGCAGCCCCTCCTTGACCTTGTCGGAACCGAACCGCGCGATCAGCGTCAGCCTTCCGGGGTCGTTGGACGGGTTCAGCGCGTCGATCAGCCGGATCAGCTCGTCGG
Source organism: uncultured Thalassobaculum sp. (assembly GCA_964396345.1). Classification (GTDB taxonomy): domain Bacteria; phylum Pseudomonadota; class Alphaproteobacteria; order Thalassobaculales; family Thalassobaculaceae; genus Thalassobaculum_A. Next base: position 371 of record CAYNFA010000146.1, on the reverse strand, counting down.
GATCCAGGCTCGGCCCGCACTTCACGCCGACCGGGTTGTGGATGCCGCGGCAATACTCGACATGGGCGCCGTCGAGCTGGCGGGTGCGGTCGCCGATCCAGACCATGTGGGCGGCGGTGTTGTACCAGCCCTTGTCGTCGGTGATCGTGTCCTTGCGGGTCAGCGCCTCCTCGTAGCCGAGCAGCAGCGCCTCGTGGCTGGTGTAGAAGTCGGTCTCGCGCAGCTGCTGGATGTTGTCCGGCGTCAGGCCGCAGGCCCGCATGAAGGCCAGGCACTCGTCGATGCGGGCGGCGATCTGCTCGAAGCGGTCGTTCTGCGGCGCGTCGGACAGCGACGACAGGGTCCAGCGGTGGATTTCCTCGAGGTTGGCG
>CAYNFA010000145.1:0-8285 GCA_964396345.1 uncultured Thalassobaculum sp. | reverse complement strand
CGGCGCGCTCGACCGCTGCCGGTGTCGCCGGCGGCGCGGCCTCACAGGCGGCGGTCGCCGCCAGGCAGGCGGTCAGGACGAGCGGTTCCAGCAGACGCGTCGCCCGGCGGGCGCCGGGCCGGCTCGCGGCCGCCGCCATCGTCAGCCACCCCGGGCGATGAAGTGACCGTTGCGGAACTCCGGCTTGGCGTAGCGGAACGGGCCGCCGTCGAACGCCGTCAGGCTGCCGCCGGCGGCCAGGAGAACGGCATGGCCGGCGGCGGTGTCCCACTCCATGGTCGGGCCGGTGCGCGGGTAGATGTCGGCGTCGCCGCGCGCCACGATGCAGAACTTCAGCGCCGATCCCCGCGAGACCGATTCCTTGACCGTCAGCGTGGCGATATAGGCCTCGAGCTCCGGGTTGCGGTGGCTCTTGCTGGCGACCACGGTGAGACCGCTCGGGTCGGGCTTGCGGACCGTGATGGTCTGGCGACGGCCGTCGGCGTCCTCCTGGCGGGCACCGTCGCCGACGATGCCGGCCCAGACCATGCCGTCGACCGGGGTGTGGACGACGCCCAGCACCGGCGCCCCGTCCTTCACCAGGCCGATGTTCACCGTGAAGTCGCCGCGCCGCTGGATGAACTCCTTGGTGCCGTCAAGCGGGTCGACCAGCCAAAACAGGCCGCCCGAGACGTCGGGCACCACGCCGGCGGCGGCCTCCTCCTCGGCCACCACCGGGATGTCCGGCGTCAGCTCGCGCAGGGCGGCGACAATCACCAGTTCGGCGGCGCGGTCGGCGGCGGTGACCGGGCTGCCGTCGTGCTTGCTGTCGATCGCCCCGTCGGCCTGGTAGTACGGCAGGATCACCCGACCGGCCTCGCGGGCGATGGTGACGATGCGGTCGAGCAGGGCGGTCTTGTCGCGATCGGTCAAGCGGTCCACTCCCGGGTCAGGCTGCGGCGCCCGGCCGGGCCGCCTGGATCGCCGCCCACACCCGCTCGGGCGTCGCCGGCATGTCGATGGTGGTGACGCCGAGCGGGGCGAGCGCGTCGAGCACCGCGTTGATCACCGCGGGCGGCGCCCCGATGGCCCCCGCCTCGCCGCAGCCCTTCACCCCGAGCGGGTTGGTGGCGCAGCGCGTCGGGCTCATCGCGAAGCCCACCATCGGCAGGTCGTCGGCGCGCGGCAGGCAGTAATCCATCAGCGAGCCGCTCACCAGCTGGGCGTCGGAATCGTACACGCAACGCTCGTACAGGGCCTGGCCGATGCCCTGGGCGACGCCGCCGTGCACCTGGCCCTCCAGCAGCATCGGGTTCACGACCTCGCCGAAATCGTCGACCACGGTGTAGCGGTCGACCCGCACGATGCCGGTGTCAGGGTCGATCTCGACCTCGCAGACATGGCTGCCGTTCGGGTAGGTCGAGGCCTTCGGCTTGTACGATTCGCTGGCCGACAGCCCCGGGGCCATGCCGTCGGGCAGCTGGGCCGGATCCTCGGCCCGCCGGGCCACGTCGGCGAGCGAGATGGCGCGGTCGGTGCCGGCGACGGTGAAGCGGCCGTCGGCCAGCTCGATATCGGCCTCGGCCGCCTCCAGCGCGTGGGCGGCGATCCGCTTGCCCTTCTCGATCACCACGTCGATGGCGGCCTTGAGCGCCGAGCCGCCGGCCGGCAGCGACCGCGACCCGTCGGTGCCTGCGCCGTTCTCGATCGCCGCGGTGTCACCCTGGATCACGGTGACCAACTCGTTGTCGATGCCGAACGCCTCGGTGATCAGCTGGGAATAGGCGGTCTCGTGGCCTTGGCCGGTCGAGCGCGTGCCGATCGGCACGACCACCGTGCCGTCCGGCTGGACCTTGAGGTCGGCCCATTCCGGGCCGCCGCCGCCGCACGCCTCGACATAGGTGGACAGCCCGATGCCGCGCAGCCTGCCGCGCGAGCGGCTGCCGGCCTTGCGGGCCTCCACGGAACTCCAGCCGGCCTCGGCCAGCGCCTTGTCCAGGTGGCGGGTGAAGTCGCCGGAATCGTAGGTCTCGCCGAGCGCGGTGGTGTAGGGCATGGCGGCGGCCGGCGCGAAGTTGCGGCGCCGGATCTCGTCGCGGGCGATGCCGGTCGCCTTGGCGCATTCGTCGACCAGCCGTTCGACCAGGTAGGCGGCCTCCGGGCGGCCGGCGCCGCGGTAGGCGTCGACCGGCAGGGTGTTGGTGAAGTAGCAGCGCACCCGCACGTGGATCGCCGGGGTGGTGTACAGCCCGGCCAGCATGCCGGAGCCGGCGACGGTCGGGATGGCCGGGCCGTAGAGCGAGAGGTAGGCGCCGAGATCGGCCTTGGTGTCGACCGCCAGCGCCAGGAACCGGCCGTCGGCGTCGAGCGCCATCCGGGCGGTCGAGCGATGGTCGCGGCCCTGGGTGTCGGAGATGAACGACTCGGTGCGCTCGCCGATCCACTTGACCGGCCGGCCGACCCGCCGCGCCGCCCAGGCCACCAGGGCGTGCTCGCGGTACGGGAAGATCTTCATGCCGAAGCCGCCGCCGACGTCGGGCGACACCACCCGCATCGCCGACGCCTCGATCCCCAGGATCTGGCAGAGCACGTCGCGCACGCCGTGCGGGCCCTGGGTGGAGACGTGCAGGGTGTAGGCGCCGGTGGCGGGATCGTGCTCGGCGACCGCGCCGCGCGGCTCGATCGAGTTTACCACGATCCGGTTGTTGACCAGCGACAGCTCGGTCACGGTCGCCGCCTTGGCGAAGGCCGCCTGCACGGCAGCGGCATCGCCGGTTTCCCAGTCGACGCACAGGTTCCCCGGCGCCTCGTCCCACACCAGCGGCGCGCCGTCGGCGGAGGCGCTCTCGATGTCCGACACCGCCGGCAGCGCGTCGTACGACACCGAGACCAGTTCGGCCGCGTCGCGGGCCTGCTCGAGGGTTTCGGCGACCACCATCGCCACGGTGTCGCCGACGTGCCGGACGCGATCGTGCGCCAGCAGCGGATAGGCGGGGCCGACCGCCCGGCGGCCATCGCTGCCCTTGATCAGGGCCGCGCAGGGCAGGCTGCCGATGCCGTCGGCCTTGAGGTCGTCGCCGGTCAGCACCGCCAGCACGCCTGGGGCGGCGCCGGCGGCGGTGGTGTCGATGCCAGTGATCCGGGCGTGCGCCATCGGCGCGCGGACCAGCACGGCGCGCACCAAGCCGTCGACCGTCACGTCGTCGGTGTACATGCCCTGTCCGGTGAGAAAGCGCTGATCTTCCTTGCGCTTCATGCCCTGACCGACGCCGAACTTCGCCATGGGACCCTCATCTGCTAGCGTGACATCCGGCGCGATGGTAGCGGCCGGTCGGGGTACCGCCAAGCCGCCATCCGGCTCGATCCCAGGAGATCCGCATGTGCGGCCGCTACAGCATCACCACAGATCCCGACGCGCTGCGGCTCATCTTCGGTGTCCGGGTCGTTCAGAACCTCATCCCGCGCTGGAACGTCGCGCCGACCCAGGAGGTTCCGGTCGTGCGCGAGGATCGGGGCGGCGCGCGCGAGCTGACGATCATGCGCTGGGGGCTGGTACCGTCCTGGTCGAAGGACATCGGCATCGGCGCGAAGCTGATCAACGCGCGCGCCGAGACGGTGGCCGAGAAGCCGACCTTTCGGGCGGCGTTCCGACACCGCCGCTGCCTGGTGCCGGCCGACGGCTTCTACGAGTGGCAGGCGATCGGTGGCCGCAAGCAGCCCTGGCGGGTCGTGCGCCACGACCGCGCGCCGTTCGCCTTCGCCGGCCTCTGGGAGCTGTGGGAGGGAACCGGCGAGGGCAGCGCGCTGGAGACCTTCTCGATCGTCACTACCGAGGCCAACGCGACCCTGCGGAACATCCATTCCCGCATGCCGGTGATGCTGTTCGAGGAGGCGCAGTTCAAGACCTGGCTGGCCGGCACGCCGCCCGAAGCGTCGGCGCTGACGGCGCCCTGCGACCCGGCGCTGATCGAGGCCTACCCGGTCGATCCCCGGGTCGGCAACGTGCGCAACGACGACCCGGCGCTGGTCGAGCCGCTTGTGCCGCCGGCCCCGCCGCCGGTCCAGGGCAGCCTGTTGTGAGGGTGCCGCGGTTCGGGTGACCGCACAGGGCACGCGTCGCTACGGGCAGCGGGTAAGGATGTCCGAGGTGCGCGAGGAGAACCCGATCCGGGTGGTGTCGCCGATCAGCTGCAGGTCGTTGGGGCCGAGCTTCTGGAAATGCTCCACCAGGTCGGGTGATCGCCTGATGAACCAAGTGAATTCGTCCTCGATGGTTTCCACTACGGGAACCTTGAGGGATTCCGGCCGGTTCGGGGCGCCCACGACCAGGCCGTCGACGTCAAACTCGATATAGGTCTCGTCGCAGCGTCCCGGCGACCAGCGGCCGCGCAGCGGCGACGCGACGCCGGTGTGGGTGATGACCTGCCCGGTAGTCTCCGGCATGACCGCCGCGGAGCCGGACACCGGACCCTGCATCCCGTCGGACATGCCCCTGACCCACGACAGCAGCGGACGGATCTGCGGGGCGTCGAGCGCGATGCCGAGGGCCAGCACGGCCGCCCCGGTGAGGACCAGCGCGATCAGCAGCGTGCCGATCATGAAGAACACCCGGCCGCCGCGCCGCCGTTGCGGCCGAAAGTCCGGCGGGGGGCCGACCGGGGCGTCTGTGTCGAGCGGGTCGTCCTCGAACATCGGCCGACTGCGCCGACGAACCCAGGTGTCGTCGTCGTCCTCGGCGACCGGGTCGGCGGCGTGGCTAACGATCGGGCCGCGCTCGTCGCTGGCTCGTCTGATCGCGTCGGCGAAGGCCCGACCGCCCGGCACGCGCTCGTCGTCCGTTTTCTCCTCCGCTTCGGACTCGCTCTCCTCGGCCTCGGTCAGGCCGAGCTCGATCGCGCTGCGGTCCACGAAGAAGATCTGGGAGTAATCCCAGGTCCCGGCGACCTGATCGTAGGCGCCGGCGAGTATCCGCACCTCCGCGTCCTCGCGGGCGTCGAACTCGCGGACCAGGGAAGTGACCAGAACCGACACGGACTGCGCCCGCTCCAGCGTATCCCAGACCCCGGCCACCTTCTTCTGAAGGAAATAGACTTCGAAGCGCCCCATGAGACGGCGTTCCTACCAGACCCTGTTCTCGGACAAAAGGCGCCGTACGTTTTCCGGCGTCAAGGGCCGGGAGAACAGGTAGCCCTGCGCGTAGCCGCAGCCTATCGCCCTCAGCTGGGCGAGCTGCTCGGGCGTTTCCACGCCCTCGGCGATGACGTCGAGTCGCAGGTTCTGGGCCAGCACGGCGATGGTCCGCACGATTTCCAGGTTGTGCCGGTTGCGGCCCATGTCCTGCACGAAGGACTTGTCGATCTTCAGGGTGTCGATCGGGAAGGTGTGGAGGTAGCTGAGCGACGAGTAGCCGGTGCCGAAATCGTCGACGCAGACCTTGATGTCGAGCTCCTTGAGGTGCCGCAGCATCTGCGCCGAGCGCTGGGCGTTCTCCATCAGCGCGCTCTCGGTGATCTCGAGCTTCAGGCAGTTGCCCTTCAGGCCGGTGCCGTCGAGGCTGTTGGTGACCATCCGCACCAGGTCGAACTGGGTGAACTGGCGGCCGGACAGGTTGACGCTGATTTCCAGCGGGCCGAGATGCGGGAAGTCGCGGTTCCACTCGACCATCTGGGCGCAGGCGTTGCGAAGAACCCATTGGCCGAGTTCGACGATCATCCCGGTTTCCTCGGCCAGCGGGATGAACTCCGATGGCGGAATGTCGCCGCGTTCGGCGTGACGCCAGCGCGCCAGCGCCTCGAAGCCGCGGATGCGGCCGTCGGACAGCGACACGATCGGCTGGAAATGCAGGACGATGTCCTGGCGCTCGAGGGCGCGGCGCAGGTCGGTCTCGACGTCCAGCGGCGTCACGCTGGTGCCGCGCATTGCCGCGTCGAAGGCCACAGACCGGGCCTTGCCGAGTTCCTTGGCGCGGTACATCGCCAACTCGGCGTCGCGCAGGATGTCCTCGGGTCGGACGTAGTTCTCGGTCGAATGGGCGATGCCCATGGAGGCGGTGGTGAAGACCTCCTTGCCGCCGAGGACGAACGGCGTCGACAGCGCCTTCTGGAGCATGTCGGAGAGGCTGGTCGCCTCCTCCTTGTCGCTGACGTCCTCCAACATGATCGCGAACTCGTCGCCACCCAGCCGCGCCACGGTGTCGCCGAACTTGAGGTTCTGCTCCAGCCGCCGGGCTGTGGCGATGATCAGGTCGTCGCCGTGAACATGACCCAGGCTTTCGTTGACCACCTTGAAGCGGTCGAGATCGAGATAGATGACCGCGAACCGGGCGGCGGCCGACCGGCGCTGGCGGGCCAGCGCCTGGCGGACCCGTTCGAGGAACAGGGTTCGATTCGCGAGGCTGGTCAGGCTGTCGTGGAGCGCGTCGTGGATCGCCTGCTCCTCCGAGCGCTTGCGCTCGGTGATGTCGGTCATCGATCCGGCGATCCGGTAGGCGTTGTTGTCGCCGTCGCGCACCGCCAGGCCACGCACCAGCATCCACCGGTAAGTGTCGTCGAAATGACGGACCCGATGTTCGGTCTCGAGGCTCTGCGCGGTGCCGCCGAGATGGGCGTCCAGTTGGGCGGTCACGCGCTGGACGTCCTCGGGGTGGATCCGGCTGAACCACTCCTCGGCGCCGTCGCCGACCTCCTCGGTGGAATAGCCGAGCATCTCCTTCCAGCGGTCGGAGAAGAAGATCCGGTTGCTGCCGAGATTCCAGTCCCACAGCCCATCGTTGGCGCCGGCGGCGGCCAGGGCGTACCGCTCCTCGCTCTCGCGGAGCGCGGTCTCCGCCTTCCGGCGCTCCGTAACATCGCTGTAGGTCGCGACCAGGCCACCGCCGCTCAAGGGGCGAAGGCGGACTTCCAGCATCTGACCGCGGTTGTTGGCCCGCTCGTAGATCGTGCCGGGCGTCTCGGTGGCCATCGCGAAGGTTTCGGCGGTCAACTGCGCGGGCTCGCCCTGGCCGAGGTCGCCGCGCTGGGCCACGAACCGGATCATGTCCAGCATCGGCGTTCCGACCTGGGCGAAGGTGTGCGGCAGGTCGAGCAGTTCAAAGAAGCGGGCGTTCCAGGTCATCAACCGGTAGTCGCGATCGAACGCGCACAGGCCCTGACTGATGTTCTCGAGGGTGCCGCGCAGCAGCGACGTGTAGCGCGCCGAATCCTCGATCAGCCGCTTCTCGTCGGTGAAGTCGCGGGTGATGATGACGCGGCCGCCGTCCGGGGTCGAGCGGTCCTCGGTGCGCACCCAGCGGCCATCCAGCTGGCGCGCCTCGATCCGCGAGACCGGCTGGGCGTGCAGGTGCAACCGCTCCGCGATCCATGCCTCGGGGTCGTCGATGACGCCGATGCGCTTCAGGACGGCGGCGTCCCGACGCAGCAGGTCCTCGAAGCGGGTGCCGGGCACCAGGTGGTCGGCAAGGTGCGGGAACATGGCGGCGGTCGCGGCGTTGGCCGCGACCAGACGGTCGTCCTGGTCGAACACCAGGAAGCTGTCGCCGACGGCATCGATCGCAGACTGCAGGGCCGCGCTGCCGGTGTGCCGGCCGGCGAAGGTTGTTGCCATGCTCACAGCGCACCGCGGCGCGGCGCGCGCCACCGGTCTGCGGGGCGTTGGTCGCCCCGATCGCTATCGGCGTTCAAGCTCGGCACGTCCCCCGGAACCGCTCTTCGTACAACATGTCTCGAATTGTCACGTTATCAGACGGGCGCGGGCGCCGCTACCGCCGCCGCCGTGTCCGGAGAGTTGTCGCCGGATGCGCTGTCGGCGCCGAGGACGGCGGTTCCGCGCCGGTGCCGGTACAGCCGCCAGAGCAGGAGGGCGGCGGCGCTTCGCTCGGGTCGCCACGGCGCGGTCAGGGCGGCAGCCAGGACGGGACCGGGGCGGTCCGGAAGCGCCAGCGCCATGCGCACCCCTTCGCGCAGCGCCAGGTCGCCGACCGGGAACACGTCGGGGTCTCCGAGCGCGAACATCCGGTAGATCTCAGCCGTCCAGCGGCCAATGCCGGGCAGGGCGGTCAACCGGGCCGACGCCTCCTCGCCCGGCAGCCCGCGAAGGCCGGCGGGATCGAACGCGCCGGTCGTCACAGCACCGGCGAGCGCCCGGCCGTAGCGCATCTTGGCGCGGGAGAAGCCGATGCCGCCGAGCGTGGCGTCGTCGAAGCCGAGAAACCGCTCCGCATCGTCGCCGCCGGCCGAGACCAGCCGCCGCCAGATGGCCGCTGCCGACGCCGTCGAGCATCGCTTCGCTTTCGCCGTCCGGGCTATCGA
>CAYNFA010000144.1:0-8325 GCA_964396345.1 uncultured Thalassobaculum sp. | reverse complement strand
CTATCTCGGCCGCCTGCTGACCGGCCGGATCCTGAGCGGCTCGATCAAGCACGCCGCCAACCTGAAGGCCCTGAACCGCGACGGCGAGGAAATCGAGCGCGCCCGCGTCTCCAAGCTGCTCGCCTACCGCGGCCTGGAGCGGACACCGCTGGAGGAGGCTCACGCCGGCGACATCATCGCGATCGCAGGGTTCTCCGAGGCCACGGTGGCCGACACGCTGTGCGCGCCCGAAGTCGACCAGGCGATCGCCTCGGCGCCGATCGACCCGTCCACCATCGCGGTCACCTTCTCGGTGAACGACAGCCCGCTCGCCGGCCGCGAGGGCGAGAAGGTGACGTCGCGCCTGATCCGCGACCGACTGTTTCGCGAAGCCGAGGGCAACGTCGCGATCCGCGTGCGCGAGACCGAGGACAAGGACGCCTATGAGGTCGCGGGCCGCGGCGAGCTGCAACTCGCGGTGCTGATCGAGCAGATGCGGCGCGAAGGCTTCGAGATGTCGATCAGCCGCCCCCGCGTGCTGATGAAGTCCGATCCGGAGACCGGCCAGCGCCAGGAGCCGATCGACGAGGTCGTGGTCGACGTCGACGACGAGTTCACCGGCACGGTGATCGAGGCGATCACCCAGCGCAAGGGCGAACTGCTGGAGATGAAGCCGTCGGGCGCCGGCAAGACCCGGCTGGTGTTCCACGCCCCGGCGCGCGGCCTGATCGGTTACCACGGCGACTTCCTGACCGCGACCCGCGGCACCGGGATCATGAACCGGATGTTCCACACTTACGCGCCGTTCAAGGGCACCATCCCCGGTCGCCGCGCCGGCGTGCTGGTCTCGACCGAACAGGGCGAGGCCGCGGCCTACGCGCTGCAAAACCTGGAGGACCGTGGGCCGTTGATGGTCGCGCCGGGCGACAAGGTCTACTCCGGCATGATCCTGGGCGAGCACAACAAGGGCAACGACCTCGACGTCAACCCCCTCAAGGCCAAGCAGCTCACCAACTTCCGGGCCTCCGGCAAGGACGAGAACGTCGATCTCACCCCACCGCTGCGCATGACGCTCGAGCGCTCGATCCCCTACATCGAGGACGACGAGCTGGTCGAGGTCACGCCGAAATCGGTCCGGCTGCGCAAGCGGTACCTGGACCCGCACGAGCGCAAGCGCATGTCCAAGCGCGCCGCCGCCGAAAGCGCCTGATTCCGGCGCCAGTTCACTGGGTCGATCCCAACAGTCGGCGCTGACCAACGGTGCATGACTGTGGCATCCTGCGGATCCTGCCTGGACCCGTCGGAGCAACACGCCATGACCCCAGCCGCCGATCTCGTCCTTCGATCCGGAAAGATCGCGACCACCGATACCCTCGACCGGTTCGTCTCGGCCCTGGCTTCGCGGGATGGTCGCATCGTAGCGCTCGGCACGGACGACGACGTCGCACCACTGATCGGCCCCCAGACCCGGGTAATCGATCTCGCCGGCCGAACCGCCATCCCCGGCATCGTCGACAGCCACTGCCACCCGGACTCCTACGCCGCCAGGCTGTCGTCCTGGGAACTGCTCAGCCCCGACCGGATTCAGGACCGGGCCGCCCTGCTGGCCCGTCTCGCCGACGTGGCCGCGGCTCGCGGTCCGGATGAGTGGGTCGCCGGGTACCGGTTCAACGAGAACAAATCCGGCGGCTATCCCACCCTGCGGGAGATGGACGAAGCGGCCGGCGGGCGGCCGCTGTTCATCCTGCGCACCGACGGCCATATCGGCTTGGCCAACAGCCGGGCCTTCGCCGAACTCGGCATCGACGCCACGACGCCCCCGCCGGCGTTCGGCCATTTCGACATCGACCCGTCGACCGGCGGGCTGACGGGCCTGGTACGCGAAACCGCGGCGCACCTTTTCCTGGAGCGCATCCACGCCGGCGACACACCCGAGAGCGTTGCCGACGGGCTCGAGCGGGTGTTCGCGGAATGGACGGCCTTCGGCATCACCACGGTCTACAACTCGCTGACGCCATCCCACGCCATCGCCGCCTACCAGGTCCTGAAGGACCAGGCCCGGCTCGCCCTGCGGGTCGGGATCATCGTGTCGGGGCGCCAGGAGGGACTGGTTGAGGCGTTCGTGGCTGCCGGGATCCGCTCCGGATTCGGCGACGATCGCCTGCGGGTGATCGGCGTCGAATGGTGTCCGGACTGCTCCACCTCCGGCCGCACGGCGGCCTACTACGACCCATATGTCGGCCGCCGGATCGCGGGCGAGCCCGAGCCGAACACCGGCGTCCTGCTCTACGAACTCGAGGACCTCAAGGCCCGCGCGCTCGCCGCCCACCGGGCCGGACTGCAGGTGATGGTCGAAGGGGTCGGCGACCGCGGGATCGACTTTGCGCTCGACACCATCGAGCACTGCCTCCGACGGCATCCGGTGAACGACCACCGGATGCGGGTCGAGCACTGCTGCTACGTCACGCCGGCGATCGAGGCGCGCCTGAAGCGCCTTGGAGTGATCGACAGCTCGGCGACCGGTTTCATGTACGACCTCGGCGACGCCTACGCCGCCAACAGGGGCCAGGAAGCGATGGCGCGGATGTGGCCGCACCGGTCGCTGATCGACGCCGGCATCCCGGCGCCCGGCCATTCGGACGCCATGGTCTGCCAGGCCAATCCGTTTCTGGCGCTCTGGTCGATGGTGAACCGGAAGTCCGATACAGGCGGCGACCTCGACGCGAGCCAGGCGGTTACGCCGACCGAGGCGCTGCGCGCCTACACATGGCTCGGTGCGCATTCCGGGCGCGAAGAGCGCATCAAAGGCTCCCTGGATCTGGGCAAGTTGGCCGATGTGGCGGTGCTTGACCGGGATTACTTCAGCATCCCGGCGGAGGAGATCCGGGACGTCGGGGTCGACCTGACCCTGGTCGGCGGAAAGGTGGTCTGGGAGCGTTGAGCGCCGGGTTGTTCACCAATAATTCGGCATCGCCAAGCCTACAGCGATTTCTGAAAGACCACGTCACCGTCCGTCGCGGTTCCGTCGGAGATCCAACCGTCCCGGCGGTAGAACCGCTCGGCGCGCGATCCGGCTTGGGTGGTCAGGCGGACCTCCCGCCACCCGACCCGCCGGAGATCGTCGAGGGCGGGCGGCAGCAGGGCACGGCCGATCCCGCGCCCCTCCCACGCCGGATCAACGAACAGCGCCCAGACGCTGCCGTCGCGGGTGTCGACCGCGCTGAAGCCGAGGACGCGCCCGTCCTCCTCCCAAACCCAGATGCCGGTCCGGTCGATGAACTCGCGCACCGCCGAGTTCGGAACCTTGGCGGGGTCGCTCAGCACGTTCTCGCGGACCGCCGAGCGGATGGCCATCAGCGTCGGGACGTCGTCGTATCCGGCCCGGCGTACCCGGCCGGGGGGCGTGGTCACCCGCCAACCCGCGGCAGCCGTCCCTCGATCGGGTATTGCGGGTCGTTGTAGCCGGGCGTCGACGGATGCCCGATCGCCACCAGCTGGTCGACCAGCGCCTCGTCGTCGGCCCCGTAGGCGTAGTCGAGCGCCTTGGCGTAGGACCGCCACTGCTCCATCGTGCGCGGACCGGCGATCGTCGCGGTCACCAGCCGGTTGTTCAGGACCCATTGCACGGCCAGGTCGATCGGCGTCGCTCCCTTGGCCTCGGCGTGCGCCTTGATGCGCTGGGCGATCTCCAGGCTTTCGTGCCGCCACTCGGTCTGCAACATGCGCTTGTCCTGGCGGGCGGCGCGGCTGCCCTCCTCCGGCGTGACGTTCGGCGCGTACTTGCCGGTCAGCACGCCGCGTCCCAGCGGGCTGTATGGCACCACGCCGAGCCCGTAGTAACCACAGGCCGGCAAGTGCTCGACCTCGGGCATGCGGTTCATGGCGTTGTAGTAGGGCTGGCTGACGATCGGCCGGTCGATGCCGAACTCGTCGCAGAGGTTGCAGATCTCCGCGACCCGCCAAGACCGATAGTTGGAGAGCCCGAAATAGCGGATCTTGCCGGCGCGCATCAGGTCGCCGAGGGCCAGGACGGTTTCCGACAGCGCCGTCGAATGATCCTCCTTGTGCAGGTAGTAGACGTCGATGACGTCGGTGCCGAGGCGCTTCAGGCTGGCGTCGCAGGCCATGTGCACCCAGCGCCGCGACAACCCGCCGGAGTTGGGGTCGTCGCCGAGCCTGTTGGCCAGCTTGGTCGCAAGCACCCAGCGGTCGCGCTCGGCGGCGACCGCCCGCCCGACCACGCGCTCGGACTCCCCGCCGTTGTAAGCGTCGGCGGTATCGATGAAGTTGATCCCGAGGTCGCGGGCGGCGGCGACGATGTCGCGGCTGTCGGTCTCCGAGGTCGGGCCGCCGAACATCATGGCGCCAAGGCACAGTGGAGAGACCTTGAGACCGGAGCGGCCGAGCGTGCGGTAGTTCATCCATCTCTCCTCAGGGGTCGGCCACGACCGCTACCCCCTCTTGTATCGGGTCGAGCCTCGTGCTCGGATCCGGTCATCATACGAGATACGGCATCATACAAGCCCGGGAGCGAACGACCACCATGACCGAGCCCCTGTCCGCCGAGACGCGCGAGAAGCTCGCCTCGGTCAGCACTGCCACCTTGACCACCCAGCTTTTCAAGCGCGGCCTGCGCAACGTGTTCATCCAGGGCGTCAGCCGACTGACGGCGGCGAACGACCGCTCGATGGTCGGGCCGGCCTTTACGCTGCGCTACATCCCGGCGCGCGAGGACATCGACACCCTCGACGTGTTCCAGGACTACGATCACCCGCAGCGCCGGGCGATCGAGACCTGCCCCGAGGGCCACGTGCTGGTGATGGACTGCCGTGGCGACGCCAGCGCCGCTTCGGCCGGCTCGATCCTGGTGACGCGCCTGATGATGCGCGGCGCCGCCGGCCTGGTGACCGACGGCGGCCTGCGCGACTCGCCAGAGATCTGCGACTTCGACATCCCGACCTACATCGGCGCCCCATCGGCCCCGACCAACCTGATCAAGCACCACGCGGTCGAGACCCTGAACCAGCCGGTCGCCTGCGGCGGCGTCGCCGTCTATCCGGGCGACATCGTGGTCGGCGACGTCGAGGGAGTGGTTGTGATCCCCCGCCAATTGGCCGACGAGGTCGCGCGCGACGCCGCCGAGCAGGAGATCATGGAGGAGTTCATCATCGGCGAGGTCCGCTCCGGCAAGGCGCTGCGCGGAACCTACCCGCCGGACGCCGAGACCAGGGCGCGCTACGACGCCTGGCGAAAGGCCCGGCCGGACGGGTGACGCCCTCAGCCGGCAGCTAGATCCAGTGCTCGCACCAGGCCGGACGGCCGTCGACCGGGGTGAAGGTCCGGACCTGTCGGGGCGGGATCACGCCGGCCCCGACGCCGCGGGATTCCCAGGAATGCACGGTCGCCCCCAGAATCCGGGTGATCCGTCCGGTGCCGGCGTCGGCGAACGGCAGGATCAACCGCTCGCCTCGTGCGGGATGAAATTCCTCAGTGTAAATTCGCCCGACTATATGGACGATCTCGGGCCCGTCGACCACCCGATTGAAATACCCCATCACCCGGTCGACCACCGCCGGATCGGTGAGTTCCGCCAGCGTCCGCCCATTCAGCGGTTCCTTGTACGCGGCGCGGATATGTTCGCCCGCCAGCCGATAGCGAAAGGCTCTCGGCTCTTCCTCGACGGCGCACAGCCACACCTGCTCTAGAAGATAGGTGAATCGGGCCGGATCGATGGCGACGAGCGTCGGCACCCGTGCTCCCGCCCGCGCTCCCAGCCAATAGGCAATGAGACGACGGAACCGCTCGTCCTTGACGTGTTGAAAATCGGCTTCGGTTATGGGCATCGGGGACGTTCGACTACACTTCAGATTCCGATGCCCAGACCTATCACGCCGCGTCCGGGAAACGAAGGGAACGCGCATGACCGGACCGACCATCGACGACGCGATTGCCGACTACGACCGACTGGCCTTCGAGCTTGCGCCGCGCTATGCCGCCGCCGGCGCCGACCGGTTCATCGCCCGGCACAAGGCCATCCTGCCGCCGCTACCCGGCCCGGTGCTCGACGTCGGGGCGGGAAGCGGCGCCCACGCCGCCGCCTTCGCGGCCCTCGGCTATCGGGTGGTTGCCGTGGAACCGTCCGCCGGCATGCGGGCCGAGGCGGCTCGTCTGTTCCCCGACGCTGTCCTGGAGTGGGTCGACGACCGGCTGCCCGCTCTGACAACTCTGCGCACGCGGGGCGAGCGCTTCGGCTTCATTCTGGTTAACGCGGTCTGGATGCACGTGCCGCCAGCCGACCGCGACGCCGCGTGCGCCGCGCTGGTCGACCTCGCGGCACCGGGCGCGGTGCTGTCGGTCGCGCTGCGGCAGGGCCCTGCGCCCGCCGGCCGGGCGATGCACGACTGCGACCCCGACACCGTCGCCGACGAGTTCGCCCGACACGGCTTCGACGAGATCGATCGCAGCCGCCACGATGGCGGCGCCGCCGCGCCCGGCGCCACCTTCGTGCGACTGAACCTGAGGCGCGCTATGGTGATCTCGCCGCCAACCGGGAGCCTGCCATGAGCCACGAGACCATCACCGTCGAGCGGATCGGCGCGATTGTCCGCGTCGCGCTGGATCGGCCGGATCGGCGCAACGCCGTCAACGACACGGTTCACGCCGAGCTGCGCGATGCGCTGACGGCGATCGAGCGGGATGTCACCCTGAAGGTCATGATCCTGACCGGCACCGGCGACCGCGCCTTCTGCTCGGGCCAGGACCTGACGACCCGGATGCCCCCGAAGGACGGTCCCCCGGTGCGCGACCTCGGGGCCGGCCTGGACAAGAGCTTCAACGCCCTGATCCGCCGCCTGCGCGACCTGCCGATCCCGATCGTGACGGCGCTCAACGGTGTGGCGGCCGGCGCCGGTGCGGGTCTCGCTCTGGCGGGCGACGTGCTGGTGGCGGCGCGCTCCGCCTCGATGGTGATCTCGTTCGGCCGCGTCGGGCTGGTACCGGACGCCGGTGTCACCCACCACCTGCCCCGCCTGATCGGCGAGGGGCGAGCGTTGGCGGCGGCGTTGACCGCCGACCCGTTCGACGCCGACCGGTTGCTCACCTGGGGCATCGCCTGGCAGGTGGTCGACGACGCCGATCTGCCGGCGGCCAGCCTGGCGCTTGCCGAACGCCTGTCGGCCCTGCCACCCAAGGCCATTCTCGGCACGAGGCGGCTGATCCGGGCCTCGCTCGGCAACGATCTCGATACCCAACTGGACATGGAGCGCGACCTGCAGCGCGAATGCGGCTTCTCGCACGATTACGCAGAGGGGGTGACGGCGTTCCTGGAGAAACGCCCACCGGTGTTCACCGGCCGATGAAAGCCCCGGCAGCGCCCTCCAACGCGATCCACCCGCTGGTGCGGAACCTCGCCGAGCGCGATGCCGCTGCCCGGCACCTCGGCATCGAGGTGCTGGAGGCGCGACCGGGCTACGCACGGTGCGGACTCGCCATCGAGGCACGCCACGGTAACGCTCACGGCGTGTGCCATGGCGGCGTGCTGTTCACACTGGCGGATACCGCCTTCGGCTATGCCTGCAACGCCCACGGTCAGACCGCTGTCGCCCAGGCCGCCAGCATCGACTTCGTCCGCCCCGGCCAGATCGGCGATCGGCTGGTAGCCATTGCCGAAGAGCGGGTCCGGGCCGGCCGGAGCGGCGTCTACGACGTCACCGTGGCCACCGAGTCGGGAGACACCGTTGCGCTGTTCCGCGGGCGGTCGCGGGTGGTCGGCGCCGGGTTTCAGCCGCGCGACGCCCAGGCGGACGCCGAAAGCCGGTAGAGCACGTGGCGTCGCATCGGATGCCCCGCCTCGATCAGGGGGTGGTCGAAGTCGTCGGCCGGATCGTGGGTCATGCCGAGGCGCTCCATGACCGCCCGCGACCGCGAATTGGCAACCACGGTGAAGGAGACGATCTCTCTCAACTCGAGGCGCTCGACGGCTAAGCCGACAGCCGCGCGCGCCGCCTCGGTGGCGTAGCCCCTGCCCCAGGCCGTGCGCGCCAGCCGCCAGCCGATCTCGACGCACGGGCCGCATGGGATTTCGTAGCTCGGGACGCTCGGCCCGACGAAGCCGATGAACGGTTCGCCGCCCTTGATCTCCACGGCGAATGAGCCCCAGCCGCGCTCATCCATTCGGGCAACGATCCGGTCGGCGAGCGTGTCGCTCTCCTCACGGGACAGCGGCCGCGGAAAATGCCGCATGACCTCCGGATCGGCGTTCAGCGCGGCGAATGGCTCGCGATCGGCATCGCGCCAGGGCCGCAGGAGCAGTCGTTCAGTCTCGATCGGGATGATCTGGGTCATGGC
>CAYNFA010000143.1:0-8412 GCA_964396345.1 uncultured Thalassobaculum sp. | reverse complement strand
CTGCCGCCTGAAATGTTCAACAAGCCCGGCCACACACGAAATTCCTGACAGTCCCTGTCGACGCCTTCATAGGCGCGACCCGGCCGGAGCCCGCCTCCCCATTCTGAATTCAACCCCCACCCTCGCCGCCCCCCATTGCCGCCGCCCGGCAACCTGACCTACGCTCGCCGGCGGTCGGCCCGCGCGGCCGTTCGCGACCATGCCTAGCACACCGACCCCGCCTCCCTCCCGACGGGGACGCATCGCCCGGCGGCCAGCCCGCCGGGGCGGCGTTCCCGAGACCCGGCCTCCACAACCCGGCCCCCACAACCCGAACGGCCCCCGACATGTCCGACGAGACTCCCGGCATCACCCCTGCCGCCTCCAGGCAGACCTCCCGCGCCACCGGCACCTCGGCGCTGCACGCCGTCGACTATCCCGGCGCCTCCGCCAAGCTCGACGCGCTGAAGTGGCGCTGCATCGGGCCGTCGCGCGGCGGCCGCGTGGTGGCGGTCGCCGGCGACGCCGCCGATCCCATGACCTTCTACTTCGGGGCCTGCGCCGGCGGCGTGTGGAAGACCGTCGATGGCGGGGTGTTCTGGCGCTGCGTCTCGGACGGCTACCTGACGTCGGCCACCATCGGCGCGCTGGCGGTGGCGCGCTCCGACGGCAACGTGATCTACGCCGGCACCGGCGAGACCACGATCCGGGTCGACGTGTCGTTCGGCGACGGGATGTACCGCTCGACCGACGCCGGCCGCAGCTGGCGCCACATCGGCCTGCGCGAGACCCGGCACATCGGCCGGATCGTCGTGCACCCGCGGGACGCGAACCTGGTGTACGTGGCGGCACTCGGCGACGCCTTCGGCGCCAACGACGAGCGCGGCGTGTACCGCTCGCGCGACGGCGGCGAGACCTGGGAGCGGGTGCTGCACCGCGGCCCGGACGCCGGCGCCGTCGACATCTCGATGGACCCGAACAACCCGCGCATCCTGTTCGCGGCGTTCTGGCAGACCCGGCGCAACTTCTGGAACCTGACCAGCGGCGGGCCGGGCAGCGGGCTGTTCCGCTCGACCGACGGCGGCGACACCTGGACCGAGATCGCCGGCAGCGGCTTCCCCGACGGCATGCTCGGCAAGATCGGCGTGGCGGTGTCGCCGGCCCGGGCCGGGCGGGTGTTCGCGCTGGTCGAGGCCGAGGGCGACAAGACCGGGCTGTACCGCTCGGAGAACTACGGCGCGAGCTGGGTGCAGGTGTCGCCGAACCGCGACCTGATGCACCGGCCCTGGTACTACACCCATGTGTTCGCCTGCCCGAGCCACGCCGACACCGTGTACGTCACCAACTTCCAGATGTGGAAGTCGACCGACGGCGGCGCCGGGTTCAAGGAGATCACCACCCCGCACGGCGACAACCACGATCTGTGGATCGACCCGGCGAACCCGCGCCGCATGGTCGAGGGCAACGACGGCGGCGCCTGCGTGTCGTTCAACGGCGGCGACAGCTGGTCGACGATCTACAACCAGAACACCGCGCAGTTCTACCGCATCGACACCGACAACCAGTACCCCTACCGGGTCTACGCCACCCAGCAGGACAACACCTCGATCTCGGTGCCGAGCGCCTCGGAATGGGGCGTCATCACGCTGGCCGACTGCTCCTACCCCGGCACCGGCGAGAGCGGCTTCATCGCCGTGCACCCCGAGGACGCCAACATCGTCTATGTCGGCGCCGTCGGCTCCAGCCCGGGCGGCGCCGGCGCGCTGCAGCGCTACGACCACCGCACCCGCCAGGTCCAGCTGATCAACGTCTGGCCGGAGGAATCCACCGGCATCGCGCCGAAGGACCTGAAGTACCGGTTCGCCTGGACCTTCCCGATCGTGTTCTCGCCGCACGACAGCGGCACCCTGTACGCCGGCGGCAACCACCTGTTCCGCACCCGCGACGAGGGCATGAGCTGGGAGGCGATCTCGCCCGACCTCAGCCGCAACGACCCCGACCGCCAGGACTACTCAGGCGGCCCGCTGACCCGCGACACCGCCGGCGCCGAGGTGCACGCCACCCTGGCCTCGGTGCACGAGTCCAGGCACCGCCGCGGCGAGATCTGGGCCTCGACCGACGACGGCCTGGTGCACGTCACCCGCGACGACGGCAAGACCTGGACGAACGTCACGCCGAAGGGCATGCCGGAGCTCGCCTATGTCGGCAGCGTCGAGGTCTCGGCCCACGACGCCGACACGGTCTACGTCTCGGCGACCTGCTACAAGCTGGCCGACTACAAGCCGTACCTGTTCCAGAGCACCAACGGCGGCAAGACCTGGCGCTCGATCACCGGCGACTTCCCGAAGGACGAGATCACCCGGGTGCTGCGCGCCGACCCGGTGCGCGCCGGCCTGCTGTACGTCGGCACCGAGACCGGGGTGTTCTTCAGCATCGACGACGGCAAGACCTGGACCCGCATGGGCGGCGGCTTCCCGGTGGTGCCGGTCTACGACCTCAAGGTCAAGGACGGCGACCTGGTGGCCGGCACCCACGGCCGGTCGTTCTGGATCCTCGACGACCTGACGCCGCTGCGCGAGATGGCCGGCGCCAAGCCGAAGGCGAAGCTGTTCACGCCGCGCACCACAATCCGCACCAAGCTGTCGTGGAGCGCCGGACGCGGCGGCCTGAACGGCATCGCCTACGGCCCGGCCTTCGGCATCGACGGCAGCACCCTGCTGGAGGAGCAGCCCGACGGCAGCCGGGTCCGCCACCACCTGAACGTCGGCGAGAACCCGCCGAACGGCGCCATCGTCTACTACTGGCTGGACGACGAGGCGGCGGGGCCGGTGCGGCTCAGCTTCCGCGACGCTTCGGGCGCCACCGTCACCGCCTTCGCCAGCGACGACAAGGAGGCGCCGTTCCAGCGCCGCCCGGCCGCCAAGGCCGGCCTCAACCGGTTCGTCTGGGACCTGAAGTATCCCGGGCCTACCCGGCTCGACCCGGCGCTGCGCACCCAGAAGTACAAGCCGTTCGCCAACGAGGACGACGGCCCGGCGGGCCCGACGGTGGTCCCCGGCCGCTACACCGCGGTGCTGGAGGTCGGCGGGGTCGAGCAGTCGGCGGCCTTCGAGGTGGTGCGCGACCCGCGGCTGTCCACCACGCCCGAGGCCTATGCCGAGCAGTTCCGGCTGCTGCGCGAGCTGACCGACACGCTGTCGGCGCTCAACGTGGCGGTCAACCGGATCCGCGCGGCCAAGCGCCAGCTCGCCGATTTCCGCGGCCGGGCCGGCGAAGAGCGCAAGGCGCTGGTCGAGCGGGCCGACGGGCTGATCGGGCGGCTGACCGCGATCGAGGCGGTGCTGGTCGACGTCAAGCGGGAATCGCCGCGCGACGTGCTGCGCCACCCGGCCGGGCTGAACGACACCCTGGTCGACCTGATCAACGTCGCGGCGATCGCCGACGCCGCCCCGCCGCAGCAGGCGCGCGAGGTGTCCGACGAGATCGCCGGGCGGGTGCGCGGCCTGATCGCCGAGCTCGACGCCCTGGTCGCCGGCGACATCGCCCGGGCCAACGCCGACTTCCTGTCGGCCGGCGTGGTGTTCGCGGCCGGCGGCGACTGACCATCCGAGACCCGGCGCGGCCCGTCGACATCAGGCGGGCCGCGCCCACTCAGGGCCGATCATGCTGAGACAACCCCCGGGCTTCTGGAACCTGTTCGGCGCCGACCTGATCGTGCGGACCGCCTACCAGATGGGCAAGACGCCGGTGCTGCCGCTGTTCGCCGCCGCCATCGGCGCCAGCCAGATGGCGGTCGGCACCATCGTGGCGGTCTCGACGGTCACCGGCATGCTGCTGAAGCCGCTGATCGGGGCGCTGTCGGATCGCTGGGGAAGGCGGATCTGGCTGCTGATCGGGCTCTGCCTGTTCGCCGGCACGCCGTTTCTCTACCGGTTCGTCGACACGCCCGAGCAGCTGTTCGCGCTGCGGCTGTTCCACGGCACCGCCACCGCGATCTTCGGGCCGGTGACGCTGGCGCTGGTCTCGGAGATGGACCGCGCCAACCGGGCGACCCGGCTCGGCTGGTTCGAGATCGCCCGCCAGGGCGGCTACCTGTTCGCGCCGGCCCTGGCCGGCTGGATGCTGACCGTGATGGACCCGGTCGCGGTGTTCACGGCGATCGGGCTGCTCAGCTGCCTCGCCTTCCTGCCGACCGCGTTCATGCCGGTGCGCGCCACGCCGCTGCAGGCCGAACGGGCGGCGCGGCCGCGACTGCTGCGCCAGCTCGCCGCCGGCTTCGCGCACACCGCCGGCCGCGTCGAGATGTGGTTCGCCGGATCCCTCGAAATGACCGTGTACTCGGTGACCTACGCGCTGAAGGCGTTCCTGCCGCTGTTCGCGATCCACGAGGCCGGGTTCGGGGTGCTCGCCGCCGGGGTGTTCTTCACCGTCCAGGAGGCGGCCAACATGGTCACCCGCCCGGTCGGCGGCCGGCTCGGCGACCGGCTCGGCTACCTGGTGGCGATCGCCGGCGGGCTGGCGGTCCTGGCGGCGGCGCTGCTCTGGCTGCCGTCGGTGGCGCTGGTCCCGGAGCTGCTGGCGGTGGCGGTGCTGAGCGGGATCGCCCAGGGGCTGATCTTCCCGTCGACCGTGGCGATGATCGGCAACTCGGTGTCGGCCGGCCATGTCGGGCTCGGGATGGGCGTCTACGGCACGCTGAAGAATATCGGCAAGGTGGCCGGCCCGCTGGCCGCCGGGGTGCTGCTGGAATACCTGCCCTATGAGGGGCTGTTCCGGGTGCTGGCCGGGTTCGCGCTGCTGGCGGCGGTGCTGGTGCTGCTGGCCCACCGCCAAAGCCGCCGCACCGCCGAGCAGCAGCCCTGAACGCTGAGGCAGGGTCGGGCTAGAGCGGCAGCCTGACGGTGACCGTGGTGCCGCCGCCGGGCTCGCTGTCGATGGTCAGCGAGCCGCGGTGCAGCTCGACCAGGGCGTTCGACAGCGCCAGGCCGAGGCCGGTGCCCTCGCGGCCGCGGTGCTCGGCGTCGTCGATCTGCTCGAACGGCCGCAGCAGGCGCGGTATCTCCTTGCGCGGGATGCCGATGCCGTTATCGGCCACCTCAATGGCGACGGCGTCGCCGTCGAGTTGCACGCGGAGGCGGACGCGGCCGCCGGCCGGCGTGAAGGTGATGGCGTTGGCCAGCAGGTTGATCAGCACCTGCTTGATGGCACGGACGTCGACGTCGACCATCAGCGCCGGGTCGGGGCCCTCGACCTGCAGTATCAGGTCGGCCTCCGAGGCGCGGCCGCGCATCATCCGCCCGACCTGATCGATGATCGAGGCCAGGGTTGTCTTCTCCTTGTGCAGCCGGTACTTGCCGGCCTCGATCTTCGACATGTCGAGCAGGTCGTTGATCAGGCTCAGCAGGTGGCAGCCGCTGGCGTGGATGTCGTCGGCGTACTCCTTGTAGCGGCGCGCGCCGAGCGGCCCGAAGGCCTCGGTCTTGAGGATCTCGGAAAAGCCGAGGACGGCGTTCAGCGGGGTGCGCAACTCGTGGCTCATGTTGGCCAGGAACTGCGACTTGGTGCGGCTCGCGGCCTCGGCGCGCTCCTTCTCGCGGGTCAGCATCCGGGCCATTCGCGCGAGGTGCTCGGCGTGGTGCTCGGCGTCGGCGCGCGCGGTGTCGAGCTGCACCACCTGGGCCTGCAGCATCTCTTCCTTGAGCTTGAGGTCGGTGACGTCGCTGGCGGTGACGACGCTGCCGCCGTCGGCGGTGGCGCGCTCGCGGATCAGGCAGATCCGGCCGTCGCGGCCGCGGCGCTCGAACTCGAACGGCTGAGTGTGTCGCAACTCCAGGCGCTCGGCGACGGTCACCGGCCGGCCGTCGACCAGCAGGGTGGCGCCGGAAGCCTCGACCGCACTGTCGACGATCGCCTCGATGGTGGTGCCGGCCCGCAGCGTGATGTCCGGACAGTAGCGCTCGTAGGCCTGGTTCCACATCATCAGCCGGCCGTCGCGATCGAACAGCGCCACCGCCTGCTCGGTGGCGTCGACGGTGTCCTGCAGGATCCGCCGGCCACGCTCCAGTTCGGTGACCTCGGTGGCGACGTTGACGGTGCCGCCATCGGCCATCCGGCTCTCGCGGATCAGGAACACCCTTCCGTCTCTCTGGGTGATCTGGATCGGCTCGCCGTCCGGGTTGCGATGGCGCGCCAGGCGCCACTGCACGAAGTCCTCCATCGTGGTGAACCCGACATTGGTCGGGTTGCCGCCGTCCGACGCCTGGCGCAGCAGGTCCTCGAAGCGCCGGCCTGGCAGCCGCGAGGCGTCGCCGAGGCCCGCCATGGTGGCCCAGGTCTGGTTGCAGATCGCCAGCCGCTCGTCGGCGTCGAACACCGCGAACGGGTCCGGACTGGCGGCCAGGGCGTCTATCAGGCGTTGTTCGGCGCGCCGGGCGCGCTGCTCGAGGTCGCGCATCCGGAGCTCGTCGGCCCGGCGTTCGGTGACGTCCTGGGTGTACAGCGCGATGCCGCCGGCGAACGGCGTCACCTTGACCGACAGCACTCGCGGCCGCTGGTCGATGCGCAGTGTGAGATCGAAGGCGTCCGGCGTGCCGGTGTCGACCACCCGCAACAGCCGCGCCGCGGCGTCCGGCAGCGGCCAGGCTGCGACCGCCGGCCGGAACGACGCCCCGAGGAGCGCCGCGCGCGGCCGGCCGAGAAACCGCTCGCCACCGGCGTTCACCACCGACCACACCAAGTCGACGGCCGCGCCGTCGCGGCCGATGACCGGGCGCAGCGCCATCAACCCCTGGAACGCGCTGTCCAGAAGCGACTGCAGAAGGCCCTGATCCGCGAACTGCGGATCCGTCGGCTGGTTGACGGCGAACTGCTCTGACGTCGTGGTCATGTCGTCCCCTTGGAGCCGGAACGATGCCACGCCGGGGGTTAACGCCCGGTAAAGACCGATAAAATGCGCGAGAATTCAGAGCGACCGCGGGCCGGTCTCTGGTTTAGCCGGCTCGTCGGGCTTGGGATCCTGGGCGGCCGGGGGCTGGCGGCGGATAATGATGTCGCCGTTCGGCAGCACTTCCGGCGGCTGGTAGCTTTGAAGCTGGTCCATCAGCATCCGCAGGCCGTCGACGATCGCGGCGGCACCCTCCTGCAGGCGCTCGGTCGGGCTCGGCGGCGGCTGATCGCCACGCTCGGCCTGTGCAAGGTCGGCCTGTGCAAGGTCGAGCTGGGCACGATCGGCCTGGGCGCGGGCGGCGAGCGCCGGCGCGGCCACCGCCAGGATCAGACCGAGGAGCAGGACACGGATCATGACGGCATCAGGTCAGGGAAATGCGGCGCCATCATGACCTCACTCGTTGCGAAGCAGCGGTCCGGGGCGCTGGCCGAGCGCCCGCCAGGTACCGACGAAACCGAAGGTAAGCGTCACCGCCGTCGCCACCACCGCCACCGCCGCCACCACCTCCGGCGCCAGCGCGAAATCGGCCCGCATCACCCGGGTGACCACGGCGAAGGCGGCGGCGGTGCCGACCAGCGCCGCGACCCCGGCGGTCGCCAGGCCGAGGATGCCGTACTCCAGCGCGTAGGTCTTCAGGATGCGCCCGCGGGTGGCGCCCAGGACCTTCATGATCACCGCGTCGCGCACCCGCCGCGCGTGCCCGGCCGCGACCGCCCCGGCCAGCACCAGGGTGCCGGCGACCAGGGTGATGGCGGCGGTGGCGCGCACCGCCGTCGACACCGCCCGCAGGATGCGGTCGGCGGCCTCGACGGCGTCCTTGACGCGGATCGCGGTCACGTTCGGCAGCGCGTCGGTCACCCGTCGCTGCACCAGGGCCTCGGCCGCCGGGTCGGCGATCCGCACGGTGGCGATGATCGAATGCGGCGCCGCCTCCAGCGTGCCGGGGGCGAACACGAACGTGAAGTTCATCGACATCGTCGACCAGTCGATCCGCCGCAGGTTGGCGACGGTGGCGGTGATCGGCCGGCCGAGCACGTTGAGGGTGACGCTGTCGCCGATCCCGAGGCCGAGGTCGCGGGCGATCCGCTCGTCGAAGGACACCAGCGGCGGCCCGGCGTAGTCCGCCGGCCACCACTCGCCGGCGGTGATCTCGGAGCCGGTCGGCGGCGTCGCCGAGTAGGTCAGCCCGCGGTCGCCGCGCAGCGCCCAGGCCGAATCCGGGGCCACCGTCACGTTCTCGGCGTCGACGCCCTTCACCGCCGCGATCCGGCCGCGCACCATCGGGGTGGTCAGGACCTCCGTCACCTCGGGCACCGAGGTCACCAGCTCGCGGAAACGCTGCTCCTGGTCGGGCTGGATGTCGATGAAGAAGAACGCCGGCGCCTGCTCGGGGATGCGCTCGGTCACCTGGCGCGACAGGTTGGCCTGGATCAGCGCCACCGCCACCAGCACGGTCAGGCCGAGGCCGAGGGCCAGCACCACGCCCG
>CAYNFA010000142.1:0-8413 GCA_964396345.1 uncultured Thalassobaculum sp. | reverse complement strand
CCGGAATGCCGGCGTAGGCGAGGCCGCCGATACCGGCGGTTATCCCGGGGACGATCCGGAACGGCACGCCGGCGGCCACCAGGCTGAGGGCTTCCTCGCCGCCGCGTCCGAACACGAACGGGTCGCCGCCCTTCAGCCGAAGCACCCTTTTGCCCTCGCGGGCCCGCTGCACCAGCCGCAGCGAGATGTCGGCCTGCTTCGGCGAGGGTCGCCCGCCCCGCTTGCCGGCGTATTCGAGGGTCGCCTGCGGGCCAGCCAGGCCGAGGACGCCGTCGCTGACCAGCGCGTCGTAGACCACCACGTCGGCGGATTGCAGGGCGTGCAGGGCGTGCAGCGTCAGCAGGCCGGGATCGCCCGGACCGGCGCCGCAGAGCCAGACATGGCCGGGCTCGAAGACCGGTGGGGTGTAGGGGACGCGCTTCATGACCACAACCTAGCCGACGGCAGCGCGCCGGGCCTAGTCCCGGCGCGACCGGCCGGGGTACAAATCCGCCATGGCCCGCAAACCTGACGGTCCCCTTCGGCGCGGTTGGACGACCGGCGCCTGCGCGACGGCGGCGACCAAGGCGGCCTACACCGCGCTGCTGACCGGCGCCTTCCCCGACCCGGTCGCCATCCGCCTGCCGAAGGGCGACGCGCCGGCGTTCGCGCTGGCCCGGGAAGCGGCCGGCGACGGCTGGGCAATGGCGGGCATCGTCAAGGACGCCGGCGACGACCCCGACGTCACCCACGGCGCCACCGTGATCGCCACCGTCCGGCGCGGCCCGCCCGGCTCCGGCGTGACGTTCCGGGCGGGTGACGGCGTCGGCACGGTCACCCTGCCAGGCCTGCCCCTGCCGCCGGGCGAGCCGGCGATCAACCCGGTGCCGCGCCGGCTGATGGCCGAGGTGGTGGCCGAAATCGCCGCCGCCCACGGCGAGCCGGGCGACGTGGTGATCGAGATCTCGATTCCCGACGGGGCCGGGATCGCGCTGAAGACCTGGAACCCGCGGCTCGGGATTCTCGGCGGGCTGTCGATCCTCGGCACCACCGGGATCGTGGTGCCGTTCTCCTGCGCCGCCTGGATCCACTCCATCCATCGCGGCATCGATGTGGCGCGCGCCGCCGGGCTGGAGCGGGTCGCCGGCTGCACCGGCTCGACCTCGGAGGCGGCGGTCGCCGCTCGCCACCGGCTGCCGGACAGCGCCTATCTCGACATGGGCGACTTCGCCGGCGGCCTGCTGAAGTACCTGCGCGCCCATCCGGTGCCGCGTCTGACCCTCGCCGGCGGCTTCGCCAAGTTCACCAAGCTGGCACAGGGCCATCTCGACCTGCATTCGGGTCGCAGCCAGGTCGACCTGGACTGGCTGGCGGGCCGGCTCGCCGACCTCGGCGGCGACGCCGAACTGGTGGCGGCGGCGCGGACGGCGAACACCGCGGCCGAGGTTCTGGGCCGGGCCAACGCAGCCGGCATCCCGATCGCCGGCCGGGTCGCCGAGCTGGCGCTGGACACCGCGCGCGCGACCCTGCGCGGAGCGCCGGTCACGGTCGAGGTGATGGTGGTCGACCGCGCTGGAACGATCGTCGGGGAAGCCGGTGGCTGAGCGTGTCCTGATCCTGGGTGGCACCGAGGAAGCGCGCGCCCTGGCGGCGGCGCTCGCGGCAGCCGGACGGGCCCAGCCGGTCACGGCGCTGGCCGGCCGCACCTCCGACCCGGTGTCGGTCGCGGGCGACGTGCGGGTCGGCGGCTTCGGCGGCCCAGAGGGGCTGGCCGAGCATCTTCGCGACGGCCGCTACGCTGCAGTCGTCGACGCCACCCACCCGTTCGCGCGGCAGATCTCGGCGCACGCCGCGACCGCGGCGCGCGCCGCCGGCGTGCCGCGGCTGGCGCTGGTGCGGCCGGCTTGGCGCCCGGCCGACGCCGACCGTTGGATCGAGGTCGACGACGAGGAGGCGGCGGCGGCGGCGCTCGGCGGTCTCGGCCTGCCGACCGGCGCCGTGATTTTCCTCGCCCTCGGTCGACAGCGGGTGTCGGCGTTCGCCACGGTTCCGGGGTTGCGCTTCGTTCTCCGGACCGTCGACCCGGCGGAGCCGGCCTGGCCCGGCTGCCGGATGCTGGTCGGACGCGGGCCGTTCGACGCCGGCGCCGAGCGGGTTCTGCTGCGGGCTGAGCGGATCGCCGTCCTGGTCTGCCGCAACAGCGGCGGCGGCTCCGGCCGCGCCAAGCTCGACGCCGCGCGTGCGCTCGGCCTGCCGGTGGTGATGATCCGCCGCCCGCCGCCGCCCGAACCGCCGACGGCGCCGGACGTCGCGGCGGCGCTGGAGTGGCTCGGGCAAAGGTTTTGCGGTTGAGCCGCAGCGGCTACGCCACCAGCCACTTCCGCAACCGGATCGCCCCGCTCGGCTCGACCGCGACTTCCCGCCAGCTGTCGTCGCGGTAGATCCGCTCGGCGCGGCTGCCGGGCGAGGTCAGCAGCCAGGCGTGGCGATGCCCGCGCCGCAGCAGGTAGTCGCAGCACTTGCGCAGCAGCGCCCGGCCGATGCCGCGGCCCTGGGCGCCGGGGTGGACGTAGACCGCCTCGATCTCGCCCGAGGCCGGATCGGCGGCGGCGAAGCCGTGCACGGCGCGGGAGTCCGCCCACACCCAGAGCCGGCCGGCGGCCAGCTGGGCGCCGGCGGTCGCGGCGAAGCGCTCCCAACCGTCGCGGAAGCGGTGCTCGTCGACCGACGTCCAGATCTCGAACACCCGGGCCAGATCGGCCGGTGCCGCCCGGCGCAGCACTCCCCGGCGCAGCACTTCCTTGCCCTGGGGCGGCATGCCTGTCCCGGCTTGTGGCGTCAGCCGGCGGTGCGGCGGACCGGGCGCAGGATATGGGCGTGCGCGCCGTCGTAAAGCGCGGAGTCGCGAAAGCCGTGCGCGTCAAGCGCCGGGCCGACCAGAATCAGGGCGGTGCGGGTGATCTTCTCGGCGCGGACCTGCCCGGCGATGTCGGCCAGCGTGCCACGCAGGATCTTCTGGTCCGGCCACCCGACCCGGTAGACGACGGCAACCGGGCAGTCGGCGCCGTAATGCGGTTCCAGGGCGCGCCGCACCTCGCGGAGGTTGCGGATCGACAAGTGGATCGCCAGGGTCGCCCGGGTGCGGGCCAGCGATTCCAGCTCCTCCCCCGGCGGCATCGGCGACGACTTCATGGCGGTGCGGGTCAGGATGACGGTCTGCGCCACCTCCGGAACCGTCAACTCGGTCTGCAGCACGGCGGCGGCGGCGGCGAAGGCCGGCACCCCCGGCGTGATCGCGAAGCCGATCCCGAGGTCGCGGAGCCGGCGGATCTGCTCGGCGATCGCGCCGTAGAGCGAGGGGTCGCCGGAATGGACCCGCGCCACGTCCTTGCCCTCGGCGTCGGCCGCCGCGATCAGGTCTATGATCTCGTCGAGGGTCAGGGCAGCGGTGTCGACCACCAGGGCGTCCGCCGGGGCGTGCGCCACCACCGCCGCCGGCACCAGCGAACCGGCGTACAGGCAGACCGGGCAGCGCGCGATCAGGTCGCGGCCACGGATGGTCAGCAGGTCCGGGTCGCCCGGCCCGGCGCCGATGAAATGCACGGTCATGGCGCGTCCTTCTTCGTCAGGGTGGAGCCCGGCTTGCCGGCGTAGCCGCGCGGCGTGTAGACCCAGGTCCCGCCGTCGCCGCGCGGCAGCGCGCGGGTGGCGGAGGAGCCGACCAGCACCACCGTCAGCATGTCGACGGTCTCGGGGTCGAGGGAGGCGAGCGTCGTCACGGTCACCGCCTCCTCCGGCCGGCCGAGCGACCGGGCCAGCACCACCGGGGTATCGGGCGGCCGGTGCCCGGCCAGGATCCCCTTGGCGGCGTGCAGCTGGGTGCGGCGGCGCCGCGACACCGGGTTGTAGAACGCCACCACGAAGTCGCCTTCGGCGGCGGCGCGGATCCGTGCCTCGATCGCCGGCCAGGGAGTCAGGAGGTCGGACAGCGAGATCGTGCAGAAGTCGTGGCCGAGCGGCGCGCCGACCCGCGCCGCCGCCGCCTGCAGCGCCGAGATGCCCGGCGCCACCAGCACCTCCACCCGGCGCCAGTCCGGCCGGTCGGCGCGGTCCAGCAACTCGAACACCAGCGTGGCCATGGCGTAGATGCCGGGGTCGCCGGACGACACCAGCGCCACGCTGCGGCCGGCGGCGGCGAGGTCGAGGGCGGCGCGCGCCCGCTCCTCCTCCGCACCCAGCGGGAACGGGTGGCGCCGGGCCCGGGCGGCGGCCGGACCGAGCAGGTCGAGATACAGGTCGTAGCCGACCAGATCGTCGGCGCCCGCGACCAGGGCGTCGACCTCCGGGGTGCGCCAGTCGGGGGTGCCGGGGCCGGTGCCGACGATGGCGAGCCGGCCGCGCGGCCGGCCGGTCGCCTCCGGATCGATCGGCAGCGGCGCCTCGGCAACGGCGCAGGTCGCCCGCGCCGACCGGCGCTTCGGCACCAGCAGCGAGGCGTCCGGTCCGGCCGCGGCCAGCGCCGCCCCCTCCGCCACGCCGTGGCAGCCGACCTCCCGGAACACCACGTCCGAAGGGTTCGCCAGGCGCGGCGCCTCGGCCTCGAGGCGGTCGGCGTCGAAGAACCGCGCCGGCACACCGAGCCGCGCGGCAACGGTGTGCAGCGCCGGCTCGTCGGCCTTGAGGTCGAGCGACACCACGCAGGCGACCGCCTCCGGCGCCAGGCCATGCTCCGCCAGCGTCGCGCGCACCAGGTTCCACACCTCGTCCGGCGCGCAGCCGCGCTCGCACCCGACCCCGAGCGCCAGGGCGGCGGGGTGATAGACCAGACGACCCGGACGGTCGTCGGCGCGGCGCGTGGTGGCGGCCAGGGTGACGGCACCGTCCTCGGCGCGCGGGATCGACGCGGCGTCGAGCCAGGGCAGCTTCCCTTCGACCCGGGCCGATGCACCGGCGAGCAGCGCCACCGCGACCTCCTTGTGACGGCCCCGGTTGGCCAGCCGCCAGCCGGCTGGCGGGGCGTCGAGCGCGACCCCGAACCTCAGATCGCTGGCGGTGGTGACGGCGGCCACCGCGCCAAGCGCCGCGGCGATCCGGTGCGCCAGATCGTTGGCGCCGCGGTGGCCGCCCAGCAGCGGCACCACCGCCGAGCCGTCCTCGGCGACCGCCAGGACCGGCGGCTCCTCGGCCTTGTCGGCGATCAGCGGGGCGAGCGCGCGCACCGCGATGCCGGCGGCGCCGACCAGGACAATCGGTCGCCCGGCGCGGAAGGCGTCGCGCAGGGCCTCGGCCACGCCGGCGACCGGCTCGACGACCCGGCCGCCGGTCGCGGTGGCGACGCGCTCGGCGATGCGCCTTCCGGAGGCGGTGACCGCGATGACATCCGGGGTCACGACCAGGCCTCGCCGCGCCGGTGGATCAGGATGGTGGAGAAGTAGGGCGCGCCGTCGGCCTCCACCGCGTCCAGCGGCAGGACGCGCTCGCTCGCCATGGTGGCGCGTTCCACGTAGCGGGCGCGGTCGGCCAGGCCGAGCCGGTCGAGCAGCGCCCGGACCCGCCGGAAATGCCGGCCGACCTTGATGATCGCCGCCGCGTCGACCCCCTCCAGGCGCGCCGCCAGGACCGCGTCGTCCAGCGGGGCCGGCAGCACCACCAGCGTGTCGTTGCGCGCCGCCAGCGGGCTTCCGAGCCGGGCAGCGCAGGCGGTCAGCGACGACACCCCCGGCACCACCTCGACGCGGTGCCGCTCGGCCATCCGCCCGAACAGGTACATGAACGAGCCGTAGAAGAACGGGTCGCCCTCGCACAGCACCACCACCGCGCGGCCGGCATCGAGGGCGGCACCCAGGTATCCGGCGGCGCGGTCGTAGACCTCCTGCGCCGGAAACCGCTCGACCCGCATCGGGATGCGGATGGCGTACTCCTCAACGCCCGCGACCAGATGGTCGGCGACGATGGTGCGCGCCAGGCTGTCGCCGTCCTCCAGCGCCGGGTAGGCGACCAGATCGGCGGCGCGCAGCAGGCGCAGCGCCTTCAGGGTGATCAGTTCCGGATCGCCGGGCCCGACGCCGAGGCCATGGAGGGTGCCGGCCATCAGGCGCTCCCGTACGGCTTGCCGAGCCGCCATTGCGTGACCGGCATCAGCGGTCGCCAGCCGTGATAGGGGCCGACCGGCTCGGCGCGCTCCACCGACAACCGCACCATCTCGCCGCCCAGTTCGGCGTGCTTGGCCAGCAGCACCGCCTGACTCTCCAGGGTCACCGTGTTGACGACCAGCCGGCCACCGGGCCGCAACGCCGTCCAGCACGCCTCGATCACGCCGGGGATCGAGGCGCCGCCGCCGACGAACACGGCGTCGGGCGGCGCCAGCCCGGCCAGCGCCTCGGGGGCGTGGCCGTCGACAATCCGAAGCCCCGGCGTGCCCAGCCGCTCGGCGTTGACCGCGATCATCGCCCGGCGCCCGGGCTTCGGCTCGATCGCGATCGCGTGGTTCAACGGATCGGCGCGCATCCATTCGACCGCGATTGAGCCGCACCCCGCCCCGACGTCCCACAGCAGGTCGCCCGGATGCGGGGCCAGCGCCGCGAGGCTGATGGCGCGGACCTCGCGCTTGGTCATCTGGCCGTCGTGGCTGAACGCCTCGTCGGGCAGGCCGGGGACGGTCGCCAGCGGGTGGGCCCGCGGGCCGGCGGCGACGACCACGGCGATGGTGTTCAGATCAGCCCCCGCCACGCGCGCCCAGGCGTCGGCGCGACCGTCGAGGCGGCGCTCGGCCGGCCCGCCGATGCGCTCGAAAACCGTCATCGCGCTGGCTCCAAAGCCACGCTCGGTCAGGCGGGCGGCCACGGCGGCCGGCGTCGAGGCGTCCTCGGACAGCAGGATCAGGCGGGCTGCCGGCTGCAGGTGCGGCTCCAGCAGCGCCATCGGCCGGCCGTGCAGGGTCAGCAGCCGGGTCGTGTGCTCTGGCCAGCCGAGCCTGGAGCACACCAGGGTGCGCGCCGACAGCGCCGGGATCACCACCATCTGGTCGATCGGCAGCCGCCTGGCCAACGTGCTTCCGATACCGAAGCAGAACGGGTCGCCGGTCGCCAGAACGCAGACCCGGCTCGGCTTCAGGCGCTCGATGGTTTCCACCAGCGCGCTGAGCGGCGACGGCCACGCGACCCGCTGGCGCCGATCGTCCGGCGGCAGCATCGCCAGATGACGCTCGCCCCCGACCAGCACCTCGGCCTGGTCGACCAGCGACCGCGCCGCCGGCGACAGGGCGTCGAACCCGTCCTCCCCGATGCCGACGACGGTAAGCCAGGGCAGCATGTCAGATCCCCTCTCGGGCGAGCGCGTTGACGGCGGCGGCGGCGATGGCGCTGCCGCCGCGCCGGCCCAGCAGGGCGAGGTACGGCAGGTCGGTCGCCGCCAGCGCCGCCTTGGCTTCGGCGGCCCCCACGAACCCCACCGGGAACCCGAGGATCGCCGCCGGCCGCGGGGCGCCCTCGGCCAGCAGTTCGAGCAGCCGGAACAGCGCCGTCGGGGCGTTGCCGATGGCGACCACGGCGCCGGCGAGGTGCGGCACCCAGAGGTCGACAGCCGCCGCCGACCGGGTCACCCCGGCCGACGCCGCCAGCCCCGGGACAAGCGGGTCGTCGAGGGTGCAGACCACGCTGCTGGAGGCCGGCAGCCGCGCCCGGGTGATGCCGGCGTCAACCATGCGGGCGTCGACCAGGATCGGCGCGCCGGCCGCCAGCGCCGCCCGGCCCGCGGCGACCGCGCCGGCCGCGAACCGCAGGTCGGGCGCGATCTCGACCATCCCGCAGGCGTGGATCAGCCGAACGGCCACCGACCGCTCGCCGGGATCGAAGCGGGAGAGGTCGGCTTCCGCCTCGACGATGGCGAAGGAGCGCGCGGTTATCTCGCCCGGGTCGGTGATCCAGTCACGCGCGGGCAAGGGCCGCCTCACCCACCGGTCCGGTCGAGCCGGTAGCCGGTCTTCAGCGTCTTTGGCCCGAGCGGGTGCTCAGCGTGCGGGTACGGGTGGTGATGGTGGCCGTGGTCGTGCTCGCTGTGGTGATCATGACCGTGGTCATGATGGTGGTCGTGGCCGTGCCCATGGCTGTGCTCATGCCCATGGTCATGGCTGTGCCCATGGTCTTGGGTAGCGCCGGTACCGATGCCCTCGACATGGTGATGGTGGCTCTCCTGCGGCAGGCCGACCTCGGCTTCGAAGCCCAGCACCTGCTCGCGGTACTTGCACATCTGGCAATTCATGTTGCCGGTGCCGTCCAGGATCTCCTGAATGCGGGCCTCGAAGGTCCGCAGCACCATCTCGTGATCGTTCAGGTAGGGTGCCTTCACGAACTCGATGTCCGGGTGACGGGCGGCCACGGCGTCGGTCAGGTCGTAGATCCGCTGCACCAGCACCCCGGTGAACAGGAAGTACGGG
>CAYNFA010000141.1:0-8456 GCA_964396345.1 uncultured Thalassobaculum sp. | reverse complement strand
TCAGGCCGATCCACCCGGCACCGGTCTCGGTACCGGCTCCGGGACAAAAGCCAAGGATCGCCGCCCGCGCGAACATAAGGAGAAGACGATGCCGAAACGCCTGATATTGGCGGCCGAGATCATGCTGGACGTGGCGCGGACCACCTCCGACGCCAACCGCGCGCTGTTGGAAGCCGCGGCCGCCGAGCTGGCGACCAGGGCGATCGCGCTGGCGGCCGAGCAGGGCAGTCCGATCGAGGGCTCGACCAGCCGGGCGCTGTCGCCGATCGCCGACCACGACCGCGGCATCGACCACCGCGCCAGCCTGCTGGTGCACTGACCGGCGCGCGGCGCCGAGCCGATTGTCCTGCCCGGCCCGGCGCGTCAGACTGGCCGCGACCTCATGGAGGAAGCGGCATGAGCCGGATCGAGACGTTCGAGCGCCTGCGCGCCGTCGGCACAGCGACGGTGTCGATGCAATTGCTGAAGCGGGGGCTGCGCCACACCGCCATCGCTGGCGTCAAGCCGCTGGCCGCCGGCCAGGGCTGCGTGGTCGGCGAGGCCTACACCCTGCGGTTCCTGCCGCTGCGCGAGGACCTTTCGGACCCGTCGGTGCTGGGCGCGCCCGGCTACGCCCCGCGCGTCGCCATCGAGGAATGCCCGCCGGGCGCGATCCTGGCGGTCGAGGCGCGCGGCGTCGCCACGACTGGCACCCTCGGCGACATCCTGGCCGGCCGGCTGGCCAAGCGCGGCGTCGCGGCGGTGGTCGCCGACGGCGCGGTACGCGACGGCGCCGGCGTCACCGCGACCGGCCTGCCGGTCTGGTGCCTGGGCTCGGCCGCGCCGGCCTCGCTGACCGAGTTGTCGGGCGGCAGCGTCCAGGTCGCGATCGCCTGCGGCAACGTAACGATCTTTCCCGGCGACGTGCTGGTCTGCGACGGCGACGGCGTGGTGGTGGTGCCGGCGGCACTCGCCGACGCGGTCGCCGCCGACGCGGTCGAGCAGGACCGCTTCGAGCGCTGGGTCCAGGCGCGCGTCCAGGAGGGCCGGCCGACCATCGGCCTGTACCCGCCGAACCCGGCGACGAAGGCCGAGTACGAGGCCTGGAAGGCGTCCGGAGCCACCACGCCATGATCGATCCCGAGGCCCTGCTCCGCCGCATGTTCCAGGCCGCCCTCGACGCCGCCGACCCGCGGCTCTGCCTGCCGCCGTTCCTGGCGCCGCTGGCCGCCCGGCCCTGCGCCGGCCGCACCGTGGTGATCGGCGCCGGCAAGGCGGCGGCGGCGATGGCGGCGGCGACCGAGGCGGTGTGGGCCGAGCACGCCCCCGGCGCCGCGATCGAGGGGCTGGTGGTGACCCGCTACGGCCACGGCTGCCCGACCGCCGGCCGCATCGAGGTGGTCGAGGCCGCCCATCCGGTGCCGGACGCAGCCGGGCGCGCCGCCGCCGGGCGGATCCTGGAGCTGGTGCGCGGCCTCGGGGCCGGGGATCGGGTGATCGCGCTGATCTCGGGCGGCGGCTCGGCGCTGCTGACCTTGCCGGCCGAGGCGATCAGCCTGGAGGACAAGCAGGCGGTCAACCGCGCCCTGCTGAAATCTGGCGCCTCGATCCACGAGATGAACGCGGTCCGCAAGCACCTGTCGGCGATCAAGGGCGGGCGCCTGGCCGCCGCCGCCGCGCCGGCCCGGGTGCACGCCTTCCTGATCTCCGACGTGCCGGGCGACGACGTCGACGTGATCGCGTCGGGCCCGACCGTGCCGGACCCCTCGACCCTGGCCGACGCCCGCGCAGTCCTGGCGAAATACGCCATCGATCCGCCGGCGGCGGTCGTCCGCGCCCTCGCCGACCCGGCCTACGAGACCCCGAAGCGCGGCGACCCGATCTTCGAGGGCGTCGAGACCACCATCGTCGCCCGCCCGCAGGCCTCGCTGGAGGCCGCCGCCGAGGTGGCGCGAGCCGCCGGTGTCGAGCCGGTGATCCTCGGCGACGCCATTGAGGGCGAGGCACGCGAGGTCGCCATGGTGATGGCCGGCATCGCCGCCCAGATCGCCCGCCACGGCCAGCCGGCCGCCGCTCCCGCCGTTCTGCTGTCGGGCGGCGAGACCACCGTCACCGTGCGCGGCCAGGGCCGCGGCGGCCGCAACGCCGAGTTCCTGGCGGCGCTCGCGGTCGCGGTCGAGAAACGCTGCGCCGACGTCGCCGACTGCATCGCCGCGGTCGCCGGCGACACCGACGGCATCGACGGCACCGAGGACAACGCCGGCGCGCTGTTCCTGCCGGGCGACCTGGAGCGCGCGCGGGCGACCGGCGTCGACCTCGCGGCCCACCTCGCC
This sequence comes from uncultured Thalassobaculum sp., assembly GCA_964396345.1. Lineage (GTDB taxonomy): Bacteria > Pseudomonadota > Alphaproteobacteria > Thalassobaculales > Thalassobaculaceae > Thalassobaculum_A. Next base: position 6,144 of record CAYNFA010000141.1, on the reverse strand, counting down.
AACAACGACGGCTACGGCGCCTTCGAGGCGCTCGGCCGGCTGCTGGTGACCGGGCCGACCCTGACCAACGTCAACGATTTCCGCGCGGTGCTGGTGCTGCCGTGACCCCGGCCGACGTGCCGGGGTGGTGGGCGGACCTGCGAGCGGCGACGGAGCCGTTCGGATTCCGGCTGAACGGCGGCTTCCACGACGACGCGGATGCCACGGTGGTGGTGATCGGCCACGCCGGGCCTGCGCTCTGGGAGCGGTTCGACGCCGAGCGGCCGGACGGCCCCGACCCGCTCGACCGTTGGACCCGGGGGACGCTCACGCCGGTCGCCGAGCGGCTCGGCGCGGCGCTCGTGCTCCCCAACGACGGTCCGCCCTACCGACCGTTCCAGCGCTGGGCGATGCGCGCCGAGGCGGTGCACCCGAGCCCGCTCGGCCTGCTGATTCACCCGGAGTTCGGCCTCTGGCACGCGCTCCGGGCCGCACTGCTGTTTCCCGACCGCCGCGAACTGCCGCTGCGCGCCGAGGCACTGTCACCCTGCGCGACCTGCGCCGGGCGGCCGTGCCTGACCGCGTGTCCGGTCGGCGCCTTCGACGGCACGTCTTATGCGGCGGATCGCTGCGCCGCCCATGTCCGCTCGTCCGCCGGCACCGACTGCCGCGAGCAAGGCTGCCGCGCCCGCCGCGCCTGCCCGGTCGGACAGTGGCTGGCCTGGGGCGAGGGGCAGCAGGCGTTCCACATGGCGGCGTTCCTGGGGGCGACGCCGTCGCGGTCGTCATGATGGCCGAGCCTCGGGCCGGGGAGTGCGGAGATCGGGCACTCCATTCACCGCTCTAGTTGCGGAGATTATGACTGGCAAACGCGGTGAATAGGCCGCATATTCTCCGCAAATGGAGCGGTGAACATGCCTTACATCTGGGAAGTCCCAGGCTGGCCCGATCTGCGCTGGGACGATTCCGCCTTGCTCGGGCGGCTGGCGGAGGTGCGGCACCGTCAGGGGATGCTGCTGGGCCGGATGCGTGCGCTCGGCTTCGACCTGCGCGAAGCCGCCATGTTGCGCACGCTGACGCAAGACGTGCTGAAGACCAGCGAGATCGAGGGCGAGCGGCTCGACGCCGATCAGGTCCGATCGTCGCTCGCGCGCCGGCTCGGCCTTGATATCGGCGCCCTGGCGGCGGTCGACCGGAACGTCGAGGGTATAGTCGAGGTCATGCTCGACGCGACCCGCAACCACGACGATCCGCTGACCTGCGAGCGTCTTTTTGACTGGCACGCCGCCCTGTTCCCGTCGGGACGCAGCGGGCTCGCGCGGATCCGCACCGGCGCGTGGCGCGACGACGCCGAAGGTCCGATGCGGGTGGTGTCGGGGCCGGTCGGACGCGAGCGCGTGCACTATTCGGCCCCGCCGGCCGAACGGCTCGAAGCGGAGATGGCGGCGTTCCTGCACTGGTTCAACAACGAGCCCGCGCGCGACCCGCTGCTGAAGGCGGGCTTGGCGCATTTCCGGTTCGTGACGATCCATCCTTTCGACGACGGCAACGGTCGGATCGCCCGCGCCGTCGCCGACATGGCGCTGGCCCGGTCCGAGCGCAGCCCGCAGCGCTTCTACAGCATGTCCGCGCAGATTCGCGCCGAGCGGTCGGCCTACTACGACATCCTGGAACTGTGCCAGAAGGACGGGCTCGACATCACGGAATGGCTCGACTGGTTCGTCGGTTGCCTCGGCCGCGCGATCGATGGGGCCGAGGCCGAGTTGTCGGCGGTGTTGGCCAAGGCCGAGTTCTGGAACACGCACGCCGGCGGCTCGTTCAACGAACGCCAGATCGCCTTGCTTAACCGCCTTCTCGACGGATTCGATGAACGGCTGACCTCCTCGAAATGGGCGAAGATCGCGAAATGCTCCCAGGACACCGCCGGGCGCGATATCATGGCCCTGATCGACCGTGGCATCCTACGTCGCGGCACCGCCGGCGGCCGCAGCACATATTACGAGTTGGCCCCCGCCCGCTGATCGGGCCACGACCTGTGCGACCCACGCCGCCCTGCATCGGTCCGCGTCGGAGTTGCGCACCAACCCGGACCTCGGCCACGCCGATCCGCTCGCCGGCCTCAGCGCGCCACCGCGAAGGGCAGGCCGAGGCTGCGTCCCGCAACTCTCGCGTGCCCGTCCGCCAGCGGCTACTCTCGACGAAGGGAGAGCACGATGGTGGACCGGAAATACCTCGACATCATCCGGGCCTGGGCGCCGATCGTGCTGGAGCCGATCGCCAAGCCCGCCGGCCTGACCAAGGCGGTGGACGCCTTCGCCGCCGCCGCCGGCCGCCAGGCCGACGCCCTCGCGCTGTTCCAGAAGCGCCCCGACAGTAGCGTCCGCCCCGGCGCCGAGGCCTTTCTGCTGCGCCCCGACCGCTCGCCGGTGCCGTTTGCCGGCCGCGACCGGGAGGTCGCGGAGTTCGAGGACTGGATGTTCTCCGACGGCTGGATGAAGTGGCGCCTGCTGACCGGCCCGTCCGGGCGCGGCAAGACCCGGCTGATGATGGGCGTCGTCGACCGGTTGAACGCGCTCGGAGATCGGCCGGCGCGCGCCGGGTTCCTCGACCTTGACACCCTGGAGCGCAACCCCGGCGCCCTCGGCGGCTTCGCCGGGGTCAAGGGCGACCTGCTGCTGGTGGTCGACTACGCCGAGCGCGCGCGCCAGCCGGTGGTGGCGGTGCTCAATCTCGCCCTGATGCTGGAGAGGCTGGCCGAGGCCGGCGCCGAGCGCCGGGTGCGCGTGGTGCTGATCGCGCGCGGCTGGTCGGAGGTCTGGGACGACATCGGACGCCAGCACTCCGAAATCCAGGAAGTGCTGATGGCCGAGGGGCTGGAACTGGTCGACTTGCCACCGCTGGCCGAGACCGTACCGGATCGTCTCGCCGAGTTCGACAGGGCCTTCGAGGCTTTCGATCGGTACTTTCGCAACACCGAGCACGGTGAGCCGCCCCGGGCGGAGCAGCGTCCCGTCCTCCAGGCCCGCTCCGGGCGGGACGACTACGCCGACGCCGTGATGATCCACCTCGCCGCGCTCGGCATCCGCCGGGGCGCCTTGAACCCGCGGGACATCAACGACGATCGCCTGCTGCAGTGGATCATCGACCGCGAGCGTGGCGAGTGGGCGAGGCGCGTCGCGGCAGCCGGGCTGGGCGCCGAGATCTCACCGAAGGCCATGGAGCAGGCGGCCGGTCTCGCGACCCTGGTCGCGCTGGCCGACCGCGCGCCCGGCGAATCGCGGATGATGGAACTGCTGGGCGCCTGCCCGCTGCTGGCCGACCAGCCGGCGGCGCGTCGATCGCGGATCGTCGACATCCTGCACGACCTTTACCCGGGCGCCGGCCACACCGCCGGCCTCGCCCCCGACCTGATCGGGACGTATTTTCTCGGCCAGTTCGACCCGGCGTTTTTCGCGCGCGTGTTCCCGTCGCTTTCCGAAACCGAGGCACTGAACGCCCTCACCAAGCTAAACTGGCTGTGCCAGAGCCGACCGGCCGAGGGCGCCAATCGGGTCGGTGCCGCGCTCTCCGCCGCACCGACACGTGTCCTGCCGCTGGTGGTCGACGTGGCGCGGCTGTCGGGCGATCCGATCGGCCGGGTCGCGGCGGAATGGTTCGAGACCCACGGATCAACCGAACTCGCCCTGGCCGTCACCCGACGCGGCGCCATGCCGCGCCCGACCACCGCGCTGCGCGAGTTCGCCGTCCAGGTCGAATCGACCCTGTTCCGCTCGGTCCAACCGGGCGGCTCCCAAGATTCTCTGGCCGCCAGGGCAAGACACGCCAACAACCTCTCTCTCCGCCTCTCCGACCTCGACCGGCGCGAGGAGGCGCTCGCCGCCATTGAGGAGGCGGTGGCCATCCGACGCGCCCTCGCCGACGCGCGGCCCGACGCCTTCACCTCCGATCTTGCAACCTCCCTGGGCACGCACGGCATGGTGTTGCGCGCCCTCGATCGCCATTCGGAAGCCGCCGACCGCTTCGGCGAGGGCCTTCCCCTGCTGGCGCCGCATCTGCGTCGCTCGCCGCAGGCCTTCGCCCGGCTCTGCGCGAGCCTTCTGCGCGAGCACCTTCAAAGCCTGCTCGCGGCGGGGCGTGAGCCCGACGAGGAGCTGCTGTCGCCGATCGTCGAGATTCTGGTCGAGCAGGGCGCCATCGACCTCGACGATTTCGGCGGCGGGACTGGCGGCGAGACCGGCGACCCTTCCGGCCACCCTTTCCCCACGCCGCCCTGACACCGCTCCGCGTCGGAAATCGCACACCGACCCGCCCGGCTTGCGCTACCGTCGCGGCAACGGAACAGCAGTCCGCCCGAGGGAGGGAAACGGCCATGGTGAAGTCCGACATCGAGATCGCGCGCGAGGCCCGCATGAAGCCGATCATGGAGATCGGCGCCGGGCTCGGCATCGCCGCCGAGCACCTCAGCCCCTACGGCCACACCAAGGCGAAGCTCGACCTCGGCTACATCGATTCCTTGGCCGACCGGCCGGACGGCAAGCTGATCCTGGTCACCGGCATCAACCCGACCGCCGCCGGCGAGGGCAAGACCACCACCACGGTCGGGCTCGGCGACGCGCTGAACCGGATCGGCAAGAAGGCGGCGATCTGCCTGCGCGAGCCGTCGCTCGGGCCGTGCTTCGGGATGAAGGGCGGGGCGGCCGGCGGCGGCTACGCCCAGGTGGTGCCGATGGAGGACATCAACCTCCACTTCACCGGTGACTTCCACGCCATCGCCGCCGCCAACAACCTGCTGGCCGCCCTGATCGACAACCACGTGTATTGGGGGAACTCCGTCGGCCTCGACCCGCGGCGCATCACCTGGAAGCGCGCCCTCGACATGAACGACCGCGCGCTCCGGCAGATCGTCAACTCGCTCGGCGGCGTCGCCAACGGCTTCCCGCGCGAGGACGGCTTCGACATCGTGGTGGCGTCCGAGATCATGGCGATCCTGTGCCTCGCCGGCGGCATCGAGGACCTGAAGCGCCGGCTCGGCAACATCGTGGTCGGCTACACCCGCGACAAGGCGCCGGTGTTCGCCCGCGACCTGGAGGCCGACGGCGCCATGACCGTGCTGCTGAAGGACGCGCTGTCGCCCAACCTGGTGCAGACGCTGGAGAACAACCCGGCCTTCATCCACGGCGGGCCGTTCGCCAACATCGCCCATGGCTGCAATTCGGTGATGGCGACCCGGACCGCGCTCAAGCTCGCCGACTACGTAGTGACCGAGGCCGGGTTCGGCGCCGACCTCGGGGCCGAGAAGTTCTTCGACATCAAGTGCCGCAAGGCCGGGCTGTCGCCGGCCGCCGCCGTCGTGGTCGGCACCGTGCGGGCCCTCAAGATGCACGGCGGCGTCACCAAGGATGCGCTCGGCGTCGAGAACGTCGAAGCGGTGCGCCGGGGCGTCTCCAACATCGCCCGCCACGTCGAGAACACCGCCAAGTTCGGGGTGCCGGTGGCGGTCGCGCTCAACCGCTTCGTCACCGACACCGACGCCGAGATCGAGGCAGTGCGGGCCGAGCTGGCGACCCTCGGAGTCGACGCCATCGAGTGCACCCACTGGTCCGACGGCTCGGCCGGCACCGTCGACCTCGCCCACCACGTGGTCGAGCTGGCCGAGAGCGGGCGCGCCGCCTTCAAGCCGCTGTACTCCGACGCCGCCAGCCTGGAGGACAAGGTGCGCACCATCGCGCGCGAGATCTACCGGGCCGACGACATCGCGCTGGAGGCCAAGACCCGGGCGCAGTTCAAGGAGATCGAGGCGCTTGGCGCCGGCGGCTTCCCGATCTGCATCGCCAAGACCCAGTACAGCTTCTCCACCGACCCGAACGCCAAGGGCGCGCCGACCGGCCACACCCTGCCGGTGCGCGAGGTGCGGCTGTCGAACGGGGCGGAGTTCGTGGTGGTGATCTGCGGCGAGATCATGACCATGCCCGGCCTGCCGAAGGTTCCGGCTGCCAACAAGATCGGCCTGAACGCCCAGGGCCAGATCGAAGGGCTGTTCTGACGCCACAGGCGCCGACCGTGTCCATGCCGCCGTTGCAACCGCTGTCGATCGGTCTGCTGGCCGCCGTCGTCGGCTTTGCCAGCGCCTTCACCATCGTGCTGCAGGGGCTGACCGCCGTCGGC
>CAYNFA010000140.1:0-8485 GCA_964396345.1 uncultured Thalassobaculum sp. | reverse complement strand
GTCCGGGGCTGCCGGCCAATGCCCGCCCGTAGAGATCCGCGGCGACGTCGAGGCGACCGCTTCGATGCTCACGTATGGCTTGGCGTACCAACACTGGTGCCGCGGCCGAAGCCGGTTCCATCTCGCCTCTCCTTTCTGGAGGGCGGACCTATGTTCGGCAGTATACCGTCACACGTCCCCGGCGCGAATTTTACAGTGCTCGCAACACGCGAACAATCTATTAGAACCTGAACAAGCAACGGCCGGCCCGAAGGCCGGCCGTTGGATCCTGAGACGGTGCGGCGCGGACGCCGGCGAACCAGACTGCGATCAGCGCGAGTAGTATTCGATGACCAGGTTCGGCTCCATCTGCACCGGATACGGCACATCTTCGAACTTCGGCAGCCGAAGGAAGGTGCCTTTCATCGCGGAGTGGTCGACCTCGGTGTAGTCCGGAACGTCGCGCTCGGACGACTGAACCGCCTCGAGCACCATCGGCAGCTCGCGGCTCTTCTCCTTGACCTGCACCACGTCGCCCTCGCTCACCAGGTAGGAGGGAATGTTGACGCGCTTGCCGTTGACCGTGATGTGGCCATGGCTGACGAACTGGCGGGCGGCGAACGGGGTCGGGACAAACTTCATCCGGTAGATCACCGCGTCCAGCCGGGACTCCAGGATCGCCACCAGGTTCTCGCCGGTGTCGCCGCGGCGGCGGACCGCCTCCTGGTAGTACTTGCGGAATTGCTTCTCACCGATGTTGCCGTAGTAGCCCTTGAGCTTCTGCTTGGCCATCAGCTGGATGCCGTAGTCCGACGGCTTGCGGCGGCGCTGGCCGTGCTGGCCCGGGCCGTATTCGCGGTTGTTCAGCGGGGACTTCGGACGCCCCCAGAGATTGACGCCGAGACGCCGGTCGATCTTGTGCTTGGCTTCCACGCGCTTCGCCATGAAGCGGTCTCCTTGGTTGCGTCGTCCAGTGCCGGTACGACTGTTTGTCCCGATAGGGCCTCCGGACCACCGTCCGGGCCGGGGACACGCGGCCTTGGCCACACACCCCACGTTCTCGGGAATAGAGCGGGCGTTATAGGGATCGTCGCCGGAAAGTCAAACGCCTGGGCCTTCTCGCGTCGTCAGCCACGGAAATGGCAGGCAACCCAGTGGCCGTTCGGCCCCTGCTTGAGCGGCGGCGACTCGGTGTTGCAGAGCGGCAATTGCCGGATCGGGCAGCGGGTATGGAAGTGGCAGCCCGAGGGCGGGTTGATCGGGCTCGGTACGTCGCCCTGCAGGCGGATGCGCTGGCGCTTGAGGGTCGGGTCCGGGATTGGCACCGCCGACAGCAGGGCCTCGGTGTAGGGATGCAGTGGATTGCTGTACAGGTCGACCGACGAGGCGATCTCGACAATCCGGCCGAGATACATCACCGCCACCCGGTCGCTGATGTGCTCGACGACCGAGAGATCGTGAGCGATGAACATGTAGGTAAGGCTGAACTTTTCCTGAAGGTCTTCCAGCAGGTTGACGACCTGGGCCTGGATCGACACGTCGAGCGCCGAAACCGGCTCGTCGCACACGATCAGCTTCGGCGACACCGCGAGCGCCCGGGCGATGCCGATCCGCTGGCGCTGGCCGCCCGAGAACTCGTGCGGAAACCGCCGCATGTGATCGGCGTTGAGACCGACAGTCTCAAGCAGGTCGGCGATCCGCTCCTCGAACTCCTGGCGGGTGTTGACCAGCTTGTGGATGATCAGCGCCTCGCCGATGATCGCGCCGACCGTCATGCGCGGGTTCAGGGACGCGTAGGGGTCCTGAAAGATGATCTGCATGTCCCGGCGCAGCGCGGTGAGCTCCCGGGTGCCCATCGCCGTGACGTCCTTGCCCTCGAACCAGATCTCGCCCGATGTCGGCTCGATCAGCCGCAGGATGCAGCGCCCGGTGGTCGACTTTCCGCAGCCCGACTCGCCGACCACGCCGAGCGTCTCGCCCGCCTTGAGGTCGAAGCTGACGCCATCAACCGCGTGCACACGGTCGACCTCCCGCGAGAACACCCCGCCCTTGATGGAGAAGTGCTTCACCAGGTCGTTTACGCGAAGAAGGGGCTCGGTCATCGAACGGCAGTCCTCAGTAAAGAACGCAGGCGACCTTGTGGCCGGGCTCGATCTCGCGCAGTTCCGGAACCGCCTGGGTGCAGACATCGGTGGCAAACTTGCACCGCGCCGCGAACCGGCAGCCCGGAGGCGGGTTGATCAGGCTCGGTACCGTGCCGCCGATGGTCTCCAGGCGGCCCTTGTGCTCGGCGGTGCGGTCGACGCGCGGGATCGAGCGGATCAGGCCCTGGGTATAGGGGTGCTTCGGCGCGCCGAACAGCTCCTCGACGGTCGCCTCCTCGACGACCTTGCCGGCGTACATCACGACCACCCGGTCGGTGGTCTCGGCGACCACGCCCATATCGTGGGTGATCAGCAGGATGGCCATCCCGAGGCGGTCGCGCATTTCGGCGAGCAGGTCGAGAATCTGCGCCTGGATGGTGACGTCGAGCGCCGTGGTCGGCTCGTCGGCGATCAGCAGCTTCGGATCGCACGACAGCGCCATGGCGATCATCACGCGCTGGCGCATGCCGCCGGAGAACTGGTGCGGGTAATCGTGGACCCGGCGCTCCGGGGTCGGGATGTTGACCAGACGCAACATCTCGACCGCCTTGTTCATCGCCTCCTTGCGGCCCAAGCCCTCGTGCAGGCGGACCACTTCGGCGATCTGGTCGCCGACGGTGTAGACGGGGTTCAGCGAGGTCATCGGCTCCTGGAAGATGATGCCGATCTCCTTGCTGCGAATTTTTCGCATCTCGTCCGGACCCATCGGAACGATATCGCGCCCCCTCCACAGGATCTGGCCTTCGACGATCTCCCCGGGCGGCATCGCGATCAGCTTCAGAACCGTCATCGCGGTAACGGTCTTGCCGCAGCCGGACTCCCCGACGATCCCGACGGTCTCGCTGCGGTCGATCGCCACGTCGACGCCGTCGACCGCGCGGACCATGCCGTCATCGGTCTTGAAGTGCGTCTTCAGACCGCGAATATCCAGTAGGCGCTCGCCCACGCTCATGTGCCCTCTTTCCGCCCGACGGTCGTCAGCGATGCGCTACATCACGCGGCGAGGATCGAGCGCGTCGCGCAACCCGTCGCCGATGTAATTGATGGACAGCACCGCAAGGAAGATCGCGCCGCCAGCGAACAGCGCCCAATGCGGTGCAAAGTCCAGGTAGTCCTTGGCGTCGAACAGGATCCGCCCCCAGGTCGGGATGTCCGGCGGAACGCCGAGGCCGAGGAAGGACAGGGTCGACTCCAGGATGATCGCCGCGGCGACGTCGATGGTGCCGGCGACGATCACCGGTCCCAGCGAGTTCGGCAGGATGTGGCGGGTCACCTGGCGGGTCGTCGACGCCCCGAGCGCCCGGGCCGCCTCGACGAACTCTTTCTCCCGAAGAGAGAAGAACTGGGCGCGCACCAGCCGGGCGACCGGCATCCAGCGCAACCCGCCGATGACCACGATGATCAGGATGACGACGCCGACTTCCGGCCCTGCGATTTCCTTCATCGAGTCCCGAAACAGATAGACGACGACCAGCAGCAGCGGCAGCTGCGGCAGCGACAGGAACAGGTCGGTCAGCCACATCAGGCCGGAGTCGACGCTGCCGCGCGAGATGCCGGCGATGGCGCCGACCAGGATGCCTACCACGACCGCCACCACCATCGCCGCCAGCCCCACGGCGAGCGAGATGCGGCCGCCGTACAGCATGCGCGCCAGCAAATCCTGGCCAAGGTCGTCGGTGCCGAGCGGATGATTGGCCGACGGCCCCTCCAGCATCGCCGTGAAATCGATGTCGTTGATCGCCACCGGCCAGAAGAACGGCCCGAACAGAACCGCCAGCACCATCGTGCTGAGGATCACCGCGCCCGTCACGGCCAGCTTGTGGCGACGGAACCTCCGCCACGCCTCGGCACCCGGCGAGACGTGCTTGCGGCGGGCCACCGGAGCCGCGTCAGCGGTAGGAGATGCGAGGGTCGAGCCAGCCATAAAGGAGATCCGCGATCAGGTTGAAAAGGATCACGAGACAAGCGGTCACGAACGTCACCGCCATGATCACCGGCGTGTCGTTCGCCAGAATCGAGGCGATCAGGAGCGACCCGATCCCGGGAATTCGGAAGATCTGCTCGGTGACGACCGCGCCGCCGAACACGATCGGCATCTGCAGCGCGATCAGCGTCACCACCGGAATGAGGGCGTTCCGCACGATGTGCTTGAGGATGACGACACCCTCGCGAAGTCCCTTGGCCCGTGCCGTCGTGACGTAGTCGAGACGCACCACGTCCAGGACCGCCGAGCGCACGAAGCGCGTGAGGACGCCGCCCTGGAACAGGCCGAGCACCACCACCGGCATGATCGCCTGACGGATGTGCTCCCAGATATACTCCAGGCCGGTCCCGCTGACGTTGGTCTGGTAGACGAACGGCAGCCAGTCGAGATGGATGCTGAACACCAGGATGAACAGCAGGCCGGTGAAGAAGGTCGGCAGCGAGAAGCCGATGAACGCGGTGGTCGTGGCGACCTGGTCGAACAGCGAGTACGGCCGCATCGCAGCGTAGACGCCGACCGGCAACGCAACCACCAGCGCCAGCACCTGCGACGCGCCGATGACGATCAGCGTGACTGGCAGGCGCTGCATGATGAGCGTGTCGACATCCATCCGGCTGACGAACGAAAATCCCCAGTCGCCCTGCAGCATGGCCAGCAGCCAGCGGAAGTAGCGGACCATGATCGGGTCGTCGAGGCCGAACTTCTCGCGCAACGCCGCCCGGACCTCCGGCGGAACCGCTGGATTCTGGGCGAGTTCGCCGAACGGATCGCCCGGCGCCAGGGCCAGAAGGACGAACAGCACGAGGCTGATGCCGATCAGGCTCGGGATTACGATCAGCAGGCGCCTCAGGAGATACTGGCTCACGGTCGTTTTACCTTGCAGAAACACGACGGGAGCCGGCCAGGACGGCCGGCTCCCGGTTCAACGCGTTGATCAGGCGTCGCGATACCAGTCCTGCAGGCTCCACGTGTTGTTGTCCCAGCCGCTCAGCGGGGCGTTCAACTTCGAGGAAACCGCCGCCACCGTCGGCCGGTAGACGACCGGGATCACCGCCACGCCTTCGATCACCAGTTCGTTCATGCGCACGAACATGGCCGCGCGCTTGACCGGATCGAGTTCACCCTCGGCCTGGCGATAGAGCTTGTCGTACTCCTCGCTGCGCCAACGGGTGATGTTGCGGCCCTGCCACTTGTTGTCCTTGGTGGAGACTTCCCAGGACACGTACTGGTTCATGAACAGCGCCGGGTCGGGCTGCGACATCGTCGTCGTGTACATCTGGATGTCGGTGTAGAACTTCGTGTAGGTGTCCGGGTTGGCGACATCGGACGAGAAGAACACCGAGGCGGTGACGGCCTTGATTTCGATGTCGATGCCGGCCTTCTGGCAGGCTTGCTTGACGATCGCCTGGGTCTTCTGGCGCGGCGCGTTCACCGAGGTCTGGTAGACGTACTTCAGCTTGACGCCGTTCTTCTCGCGGATGCCGTCGGCACCGGGCTTCCACCCGGCGTCGTCGAGCATCTTGATGGCCTTGTCGATGTTGAACTCGAACTTCGTCTTGGTGGAGCGGAACCGCTCCGGGTTGTTCAGGAAGTTCGCCGTCGCCACACCGGTGCGGCCGTAGATGTGATCCTGAACCGACTGACGGTCGACCAGCAGGTTGAGCGCACCGCGCACCGCCGGGTCGCCGAGCGACGGGTGCGTGGTCTTGAGGCTCGACCGCTCGCCGTCGACCTCGGTCCACGGATCGGTGCTGTTGACGCCGATGAACTCGATGTTGCCGCCGGCGGTGATGACGGCCTTGCCCTTGCCGCCGTCCTCGAGGCGCTTCAGGATCGCGTCCTCGACCTGCATGTTCCAGGCGAAGTCGTACTCGCCGGTCTGCAGCACCGCGCGCGCCGCCGACACGGCGTCGCCGCCGCCCTTCATCTCGAAGGTGTCGAAGTACGGGCGGTTCGCCTCGTGGTAGTTCGGGTTCAGCTTGCCGGCGACCAGGTCACCCGGCTTGAACTCGGTGAACAGATACGGGCCGGTGCCGACCGGCGCCAGGTTGGCCGGCGCGTCGCGCGAGGTGGCGCCCTTGTAGTTCTCGAAGATGTGCTTCGGGATCATCATCCCGCGGGTGCCGACGAAGGCGTCCGCCCAGAACGGGGTCGGCTTCGAGAACAGCACCTTGATCGTGTGATCGTCGACCTTGACGACCTCGACGTCCTTGTAGGTGGCGATGGTCACCGCGGCGGTCGCCGGGTCAGACGCGTACTGCCAGTTGAACACGCAGTCATCGGCCGTGAACGGCTTGCCGTCGTGCCAGCTGACGCCCTTCTTGAGCTTCCAGGTGACCGACAGGCCGTCCTTGGAAACGCCGCCGTTCTCGAAGCTCGGGACCTCGGCCGCCAGAACCGGCTTCAGGTTGCCGTCGGAGTCCCAGCCGGCCAGCGGCTCGTAGAACACGCGGCTGCCGTCCTGGTCCTTGGTGCCGACTGCGAAGTGCGGGTTCAGCAGGGTCGGACCCTGCCACCACAGCACCTTCAGCGCGCCGCCGCCGCCGGCCTTGGTCGGCTTGTAGGTCGACGCGCTCTGCGCCATCGCCACGCCGGAATGCATCAGCATCTGTGCCGCCAGCGGCGCGGTGAGGCCGGCTGCGACCATACGGCGCACGAACGCACGACGCGACAGCTTTCCTAGCTTCACGTCCGCGATCAGACCTCGCATATCTCGTTCGTTCATCGGGATCCCTCCTGCCCTGAGCCGCCATATCATCCGGGAACCTTGGCGATGACGCAGCACGTCAGCCGTTCCCGAACGCGGCGAATGTTACGGCGATAACGTCGCCGGAAACAACACCATCATTTTGAATTCAAGGACCGGTCCTGGTGCACAGCCTCCAGTTTGTACCCATCTGGATCGCACACGAATGCTGCGTAGTACCGATCGCCATAGTGCGGCCTGTACCCGGGGCCGCCGTCGTCCAAGCCGCCAGCGGCGAGGGCGACGGCGTGAAACGCGTCGACCGCCGCCCGGTTGGGCGCGTCGAACGCCAGATGGAAGCCGGGACCCGGCGCCACCACCCTGCCGGGTCGGGCGAACAGCGCCAGCCGGTCCCCGCCCCCGGGTTCGCCGTATCCGACCGCCTTCTCAGAGGTCCACACCCGCGCGTAGCCGAGCGGCGCCATGACCGCGTCGTAGAACGCCGCGGATCGGGCCAGGTCGTGAACACCGAACGACAGGTGACCAAGCATCAGGCTGACCTCAACCGCGGCCGCGACGCGCTCCGGGCGGTCATCGCCGGCCCGAGCGACGGCGCGGCCCCTCGGCCAGCGCGCGCATGACTCCGTGCATCGTCTGGACCTCCTGGTGCGTCATGCCGGCCCGCGTGAACAGGGTCCGCAGGTTCTGCTTCATGGCGGGCGTCAGGTGATCGGGGTAGAAGAAGCCCGCCTCCTCCAGCAGGCTCTCCAGGCGCGTTAGGAAGAACTCACGGGTGGCGACCGTCGCCGGCGGCGAATCCTCGACCATCATCGTCGACGCCGGCGTCCGGTCCGACGACTGGTACCATTCGTAGCCGACCAGCAGCACCGCCTGGGCAAGGTTGAGAGACGCGAACGCAGGGTTCAGCGGCACCGACAGCACCGCGTCGGCGAGCGCCACGTCCTCGTTGACGAGGCCGGCGCGCTCCGGCCCGAACATCACCCCGACCGCCTGCCCGGCCGACACCCGCGCGCGAAGCGCGTCGGCGGCGGTCCTTGGTGTCAGCGACGGCTTCGCCATGTCGCGGTTCCGCGCTGTGGTGGCGAGCACATAGGTGAGGTCGGCGCAGGCCTCGGCCGTGGTCTCGAACACCCGAGCCGTATCGAGCACCGCCGTCGCGCCCGACGCCATCGCCGCAGCCCGCGCGTTTGGCCAGCCATCACGCGGCCGCACCAGACGCAGGTCGCCCAGGCCGCAGTTCATCATGGCACGGGCGCAGGCGCCGATGTTCTCGCCGAGTTGCGGCTCGACCAGCACGACGGCGGGCGCGCTGTCGGCCGGGGTGGTGCGCGAACGATCGGTTCCGGCCATCGGTCAGGCCCCCGGGGCCGGCACGCCGTCCTTGATCAGCTTCCAGATCAACGCGTCCGCCAGCGCCTCGATCGAGGCGTCGATGATGTTCGGGCTGACCCCGACGGTCCGCCACGCCAGCCCGCTCTGGTCGGCGCTCTCGACCATCACGCGGGTGACCGCGTCGGTGCCGTCGCCGTCGCGCGACGGCGGCAGGATCCGCACCTTGTAGTCGATCAGTCGCATCCCCTCGATCGAGGGATAGTGCGGCACCAGGGCCTTGCGGATGGCGGTGTCCAGCGCGTTGACCGGACCGTTGCCATCGGCGGCGGTGTGTAAGAT
>CAYNFA010000139.1:630-8488 GCA_964396345.1 uncultured Thalassobaculum sp. | reverse complement strand
CAAGACCGAGGACGGCCAGGCCGCCTTCCGCGACCTGGTGCGCGGGTCCGAGGCGGTGATTAACAACCTGCGTGGCGACCAGCCGGAGAAACTCGGCCTCGACTACGCCAGCCTTGGCGGCATCAACCCTTCGGTGGTCTGCCTGCACATCTCGGCCTACGGCCGCGACAACGAGCGCAAGAGCTGGCCGGGCTTCGACTACCTGATGCAGGCCGAGTGTGGACTGATGAGCATGACCGGTGAGCCGGATCGCGCACCGGCCCGCTTCGGGCTCTCGATGATCGACTTCATGACGGGAATGACTGGCATCGTCGGACTGCTCGGCTGCGTCATGAGGGCTCGGGCGACCGGCCAGGGCTGCGACGTCGACACCTGTTTGTTCGACGTCGCCCTGCACCAGCTCTCCTACCCCGCAACTTGGTACCTGAACGGCGGGGCCATGCCCAGCCGGGCGCCGCGCAGCGCGCACCCGTCGGTCGCACCGGTTCAGACCTTCAAGACCGCGGACGGCTGGATCTACGTAATGTGCATGACCGAGAAGGCTTGGGAGACGCTTGCGGATCTGCTGGAGCGACCGGAACTGAAGACAGATCCACGCTTTTCGAGCCAAGCAGCTCGCCGGGACAACCGCGCCACGCTGGAGCGGCTTCTGGACGACCGTTTCGGAACCGGGACCACCGAGGATTGGCTCGCCGTGCTTACCGGAGCAGTACCGGTGGCCCCGGTCTACGACGTGGCCCAAACATTCGCCAATCCATTCGTCGACAGCATCGGCATGGTGCAGCCAGTTCCACACCCGGCCAGGGCCAATTTCAAGATGCTCGGAAACCCCTTGAAGATCGACGGGAAGCGGCCGCCGCAGACTGTCTGCTCGCCGCTCGGCGGTGACAACGAGACGCTGCTCGGCGGCGGCTACCGCAGCAAAGTGGCGGAGTGAGGCTGCCATGAAGCTCGAAGGCGTGAAGGTCGTCGATCTGTCGGTGTTTCTGCCTGGCCCCTATCTGACCATGGCCCTCGCCGACCACGGCGCCGAGGTGATCAAGGTCGAGCCGCCCGGCGAAGGCGACCCCGGGCGCCACATCGGATTGTCAGATGGCCCGAGCACGGTGTTTTTCCGCAACGCCAACCGCGGTAAGCGCAGCGTCGTAATCGATCTCAAATCCGACCCCGGGCGCGAGGCACTGTTGCGGCTGTGCGACGGGGCGGATGTCTTCGTGGAAAGCTTCCGGCCGGGCGTCATGAAGCGCCTCGGTTTCGACTACGACACCCTTGCCGCGCGCAACCCCCGGCTTGTGTACTGCTCGGTCAGCGCCTTCGGCCAGGAAGGCCCGTACAGCGACCGACCAGCGCACGACCTCGCCACCATGGCTCTGGCCGGCGCGTTGAGCCTGACCCATGGACGCGACGGGGTGCCGGCCATGCCGGGGCTTGCGACCGCCGACATGATGAGTTCGCTGCACGCGCTTTCCGGTGTGGTGATGGCGTTGTTTCGGCGTGAGCGGACTGGTCGCGGCGACCGAATCGACGTTTCGATGCAGCACGCGGCACTCGCAGGCTTGCCGAACGTCATGGGCTCGGCGATGTGCCGGCAACCGCAGCCCGACCCGCGATACGAGCGCACCACCGGTGGCAGCGCCTTCTACCGGGTCTACGATACCAGCGACGGCCGGCACCTCGTGCTCGGAGCCCAGGAGATCAAGTTCGTGCGAGCAGTGCTGGGCCGGCTGAACCGGCTGGACATGGTGCCGTTGTGCGAAAGCGGACCGGGCCCGCACCAGGACCCGGTGATCGAGTTCCTGCAGGGCGTGTTCCTTGAGCAACCTCTCGGCCACTGGATGCGGTGGTTTGAGGGCATGGACGTCAGTGCGGCACCGGTCAACACGCTGCGCGAGGCGCTGGACGATCCGAACATCCGCGCCAACGGGCTGATTCTCACCGATGACCTGGGCCGCGAGCACATCGCCCCGGTGGTGCGGTTCCGTGATGAGCCGGCTCGACCAGTGCTGCGCGAACCGGCACTCGATGAGCACCACTCCATCCTCGACCAAACCTGACGGGACAACCCATGTACGGCTCCAAGCAGATTGCCCCAGGCCGCTACCGCGAGGATATCGGCCGCACTTACGACGACTTCACCGTCGGCGACGTCTACGAGCACAGACCCGGTCGCACCATCTCTGAGGCCGACAACGTCTGGTTCACGCTGCTGACGATGAACACCCACCCGCTGCACTTCGACGCGGAGTACGCCGCCAAGAGCGAGTTTGGCAAACCCTTGGTGAACAGCACACTCACGCTGGCGATTGTCACCGGCATGAGCGTCAGCGACGTCAGCCAGAAAGCGATTGCCAATCTTGGCTGGACAGACATCAAGCTCATGGCGCCCGTCTTCGTCGGCGACACCATCTACGCCGAAAGCGAGGTAACGGCGAAGCGCCCATCGAAGAGCCGTCCCAAGCAGGGCATCGTCAGCGTCCGGACCCGCGGCCTGAAAGCCGATGGAACGGTGTTCATGGAGTTCGATCGCTCCATGCTGGTACCGACGAACGCTGAGTCTATCGGATCCAACTAATTGAATCATCGCATCCGTTGGTTAACGAATCGGATATCTCTTCCCTAAATCACGCGGGCGCTCGACCATTGGCTGTCTTTGACACCCACATGGGAGACGTGCCATGCACATGGATACCCGCTCACTGCTCGCTGCTGTCGGGCCAATCGCCCTCTCCGGCGCGG
The DNA here is from genome assembly GCA_964396345.1 of uncultured Thalassobaculum sp. Lineage (GTDB taxonomy): Bacteria > Pseudomonadota > Alphaproteobacteria > Thalassobaculales > Thalassobaculaceae > Thalassobaculum_A. Next base: position 5,752 of record CAYNFA010000139.1, on the reverse strand, counting down.
ATCGCCGCCTCGCCACCCAGGCCCTCATCGCCCTGGACCGGGAGTTCTACGGGCTGGGATTGAAGGTTATGGTCGGGGAGGATCTCGCCGAGTTCGGGCGCTTCCTCGGAAGTGTCGGAAAATTCCTGCCGAACGCGTTTCACCAACACCTGAAGCCATGCCGCCCCGGCGACGGGTTGGCGTTCTTCGCCCTCGACGAGGACGGACCTGTCGCGACCACCGGCGTCCGCCTCTACCGGTTCGCGACCACGACGCTGGCCGACCATCTGGCAACGCTCAGCCTGTTCTACGCCAATCCGGCCGAGCAGATGGAGCGCGGCGAGCGTTTGATCATCGACGGGGAGGCCGAGCAGGTGGCGTCGCGGATCGACGACACGGCGTTCTGGGAGGGTGGCATGTGGGTGCGCCCGGGCTGGCGGCGGCACGGCTCGGACCTGCCCACTCTGATGGGGTATCTGGCAAACACCGTCGCGCTGGCGCGCTGGGGGCGACAGACCGCCTTTTCGATCGTCGAAGTCCGCCACGATACCGACAAGGCGATCCGGGCAGCGCGGCGGCTCTACGACGTGGAGGTTGCGGCCCCGACCATCCGCTGGCGGCGCCCCCGGAAGCCGGAACGGCAGAACATGCTGCTGGTCGCGTCTGGACCCGATCACATCTTCGGCCAGATGACCAAAGTGGTGTCGAACAGCAATTCGTCGAAGCCGGCGACCCCTATCCCGTCCTATGCGCTTGCCGGGGCTGGCGACTGACGCCGACCGTCACTTCCAGACGGCCATGAGAACTTCCGGCGAACCGCCTCGGCGGTTCGCCGGTTCCATGGGCAACGTAAGCCGGAACCAATCGAACAGACCGATCTGGCGCTGCGCCGAGCGGATTGGGCCAGCGCACTTCTCCAGACGAGGTCCGCCGGAGGCGAGTGCCGCGTCCGCCGCCACCGAAACGTTCCTGGCCAGCCCTCGATCCGGCACCGCATCCTCCACCCGACGCCGCCAGAAGCGCTCACGGGTCCGGTGATCCCACGTCGCCCGCGGGTCCATGCTGTAGCTGTCGAAAACGTAAGACGGTCCGTCGCGCACCAGCACCTTGACGCTGCGGTCCGTCAGCCGGTTGTTCACGAACCCCTCCAGCGCCGAACGCGACCGGCTGCCGGAGCGCCAGAGATCGAAAAGTCCGCGAACCGCCGGATCGGCGATGCCACTGAGACCCGCCAGTGTGATGCTCTCGGTCCGAATGGCCGTCGGCGCGGCGGGAACTTCCCCGAACTCCGTCACCTGAAGCAGGGTCTCAACGAATTGGATGAGGTCGGTGGCAGTCTGCCGGAACCACGATTTGCCGGTGAAGATGCTGAATCGGAAGATCCGGGCCGCCTGCTTGTCCTCGTTGGCCAGCAGGTACTCCACCAGATTCTTGACTGTCTCGTCCTGAATGCTGCGCGCGTCGAACGTGACGTTCACCAGTCCGGAAATGTCCTCGACCTGTATCCACCCCATGGAGTGGATCGCGAAAACCGTCATCTCGTCCCGAACCAAACCGTCGAGCGGTCGGAACGTCGCGATGAAATCCTCGCCGATCGCGGACTCGCTTATCCAGACCGTTTCGATGACGGACAGCGTGCTCAGCACAGTACACCTTCCCCACCAGACAATCGTATTCTGGGCCAGACCGAGCGCCAGTTCAATCGCCTCGCTCGCCGGCCTCCAGGAACGCCCCGATCTCGACGCGGAGCGCGTCGTCCCCGTCGCCCAACCGCTCTTCGTCGATCCGCAGATAACCGGCCACGTTCGGGAACCTGTCCGGGCCCCGCCGCCCGTTCAGGGCAGCCCGGATCGCCGCCTTGGCGTCGGATTCCTCGGGCCAATGGTTGCGCACGAGTTCCATGATCTTGATACCCGAGGCGTCCGCCAGCGGGAAGGCCAGCCCGCGGCTGTCGTGGAGGATCACGTGACGGCGACGCGCCCGGGCCCTGACGTCGCGCAGCACCGCGTCGAGCGCTGCCCGTCCAGCGACCATTCCAAAGTCGATTTCCTCGGCCACCGAGACCGCAGCACCTCCCACGGCCGCCTGCCGGTAAGATCGCGCCACACGTATTCCGGATCGGGCGCTCTCGAAAAGGATGTTCGACAGCGGCAGTCCGGCGACCGCGGCGACGTCGGGCATCCCGGCGAGCACCCCGAGGATCGCGTCCGTGGACACGTTGTCGGCGGTGACAAGCACGCAGTCAGCCAACGGCAACCCTCCGCTAGAATCACGTTGAGTAATATTCCCGCCCTGCGGCCGTGGTTCAACCACTAACCCGCGATTTGGTTTCACGCCGCTCGCGGCATTCTCAGGTAACCGGTGCCGGGTTGAACAGCACCAGCGCGTTATGCAGTTTCCAGCGCTCGGCCCAGGTGCGGCGCCGGCCGCTGGCGACGTCCAGCATCAGCCGGAACAACTCCCAGCCCACCTCCTCGATGGTGGCCTCGCCGGTGGCGATGCGGCCGGCGTCGACGTCCATCAGGTCGTGCCAGCGGCGCGCCAGGTCGCTGCGGGTCGCGACCTTGATCACCGGCACCTCGGCGAGGCCATAGGGCGTGCCGCGGCCGGTGGTGAAGACGTGCAGGTTCATGCCGGCAGCGAGTTGCAGGGTGCCGCAGATGAAGTCACTGGCCGGGGTGGCGGCGTACAGCAGGCCTTTTGTGCGGGCGCGCTCGCCAGGGGCGACGACGCCGGCGATCGGCGCGGTGCCGGATTTGATGATCGAGCCCATCGCCTTCTCGACAATATTGGACAGTCCGCCGGCCTTGTTGCCCGGCGTGGTGTTGGCGCTGCGGTCGACCTGGCCCCTGGACAGGTAGTCGTCGTACCAGCGCATCTCGCGGATCATCGCCTCGGCGACCCCGCTGTCGACGGCGCGCGCGGTCAGCTGGTCGATGCCGTCGCGCACCTCGGTCACCTCCGAGAACATCACCGTCGCCCCGGCCCGCACCAGCAGGTCGCTCGCCACCCCGAGCGCCGGGTTGGCGGTGACGCCGGAGAACGCGTCGCTGCCGCCGCACTGCATGCCGACCACCAGATCGGCGGCCGGGCAGGTCTCGCGCCGGCGCCGGTCGAGCCGCTCCAGATTCTCCTCCGCCATCGCCATGATCGAACCGACCATCGACTGGAAGCCGACGTGGCGGTCGTCCTGCAGGGTGACCAGCCCGAATTCCGGCCCGCTGCCGCCCCCGGGAAGCGTGCCTGGCGGCAGCAGCCGGTCGGGCTGCAGCTTCTCGCAGCCGAGGCTGACCACCATGGCGGTGCCGCCGAAATTCGGGTTGAGGCTGATGTTGCGCAGCGTGCGGATCGGGATCGCTGCGTCGGTGGCGTCGATCGCCACGCCGCAGCCGTAGCTGTGCTCAAGCCCGACCACGCCGTCGACGTTCGGGAACCGCGGCAGCAGTTCCTCGCGGATCCGGCGCACCGCGTGCTCGACCACCCCCGACACGCATTGCACGGTGGTGGTGATGGCGAGCAGGTTGCGGCTGCCGACCGTGCCGTCGGCGTTGCGGTAGCCCTCGAAGCTGTGGCCCTCGAGCGCCGGCAGCGGTGCCGCGACCCGGGTGGCGACCGGCAGGTTGGACAAGGCCGGCGCCTCCGGCAGCCGCAGCCGGGCCTCGTTCACCCAGCCGCCGGCGGGGATCGGCTCGCGCGCGTAGCCGATCACCACGTCGTAGCGCCGCACCGGCGCCCCGGCGTCGATGTCGACCAGCGCCAGCTTGTGGCCCTGCGGCACCCGTTCGCGCAGGGTGAGGCCGCACGGGAAGGCCGTCCCCGCCGGCAGCCCGCCGTCGTTGGCGACGATCGCCACGTTGTCGCGCTCGTTCATGCGGATGAACAGCGGTGGCACCTGGCTCGACGGGGCCATGGCGATCTCCTCGGGACGCATCGGTCGGGATGGCGAGTCGGGCAGCCAGACTAGCCAGGACGGGTGCCGGTTGACGACTGCGCAATTATGTTGATATCAACTTTAAAACTGATACCTCAGCCAACACGCAACAGGGAGCAGACCCTCATGGCCGCCAACCCGATTCCCGAAGGCTTTCACTCCGTCACCCCGCACATGGTGGTGCGCGGCGCCTCCGACGCGATCGCGTTCTACGTCAGGGCCTTCGGGGCCGAGGAACTGGTGCGCATCCCGATGCCGACCGACCCTGACGCGGTGATGCACGCCGAGATCCGGATCGGAAATTCGATCGTGATGCTGATGGATCCCATGCACGGCGCCTGCAACGGCGAGCCCACCAGCACCTCGCCCGTCAGCCTCCACCTCTACGTTCCGGACACCGACGCCGCCATCGCCCGCGCCGTCGAGGCGGGCGCCTCGGTCACAATGCCGGCGGCCGACATGTTCTGGGGCGACCGCTACGGTCAGGTCCTCGACCCGTTCGGTCACCGCTGGTCGATCGCCACCCACACGCGGACACCGACGCCCGAGCAGATGGCCGAGGGGGCCGCGGCGATGTTCGCGGCGACCCAGCCGGCCGCCTGACCCGCGCCGTCGCCTTCCCGCTCACCCGTCGTCGGTGGGCGGGCTGGTGACGACGAAGAACACCAGGTCCCGGAGCCCGGAATTGTAGATCGCGTGCTCGACCCCCGGCGGGATGAAGATGCAGTCGTGCGGGCCGACCCGGAAGCGCTCGCCGTCGAGTTCCATCAGCCCCTCGCCCTCGATGACGTGGTAGATCTGCTCCTGCACCTTGTGTTTGTGCGGGGCGACGTAGCCCTTCGGCTGGTAGCTGGAGATCCGGAAGTCCAGCGCCCGGGCGCGGTTGTTGTCCGGCGTCACCAGCAGCTTCGAATGCGCGTCGTAATGCGCCGGCATGGTCTGCCAGAGTTCCTCCACGATGTTGCGGATCGTGGCGCCGTTGCGCTCCTGCATGGGTGATTCCCTCCGTGTTCAGCGCCCGGCCCGGGTCGCCTCGATGTAGGCCCGCAGGCCGTCGCGGATGTCGAAGCGCGGCCTGTATCCGAACACGTCGCGGGCCCGGTCGACGATCAGCGCGCCCTTGCGGGACGCCGGCACCGTCGCGCCAGGCAGGCTGTGTTCGAACACCCCCTCGCCGACCGAGATGTCGGCGCCCGGCACCAGTTCCCGCAC
>CAYNFA010000139.1:0-620 GCA_964396345.1 uncultured Thalassobaculum sp. | reverse complement strand
ATCTCCGCAAGCGTCGCCGCCCGGCCGCTGCCGAGGTTGTAGGCATCGAACGGGTGCGACGGGTGGTCGAGGGCGCCGAGGACGCCGGCCACGACGTCGTCGATGTAGGTGTGGTCGACCGCCATCGACGCCCCCCAGGGCAAATGGAACGACCGGCCCTCGACGGCGGCGTCGACGAAGGTCTTCGGCACCCGCAGACGCGGCAGGCCGGGGCCGTACACCCAGCAGGTCCGCAGGTTGACGACCTCAAGGCCGTACAGCGTCCTGAACGTGCGCCCGAGATGCTCGACCGCCAGCTTCGAGATGCCGTAGGCCATCACCGGGTTCTGCGGGTGGCTCTCGTCGATGCGGTCGGCCTGGAAATCGCCGTAGGTCTCCTCGCTGCTCATGTGCACGATCCGCCGCACGCCGAACAGCCGGGCGACCTCGAACAGGGTCAGCGAGCCGCCGAGATTGACGTCGAAGGTCCGGTGCGGCGCCAGCACCGAGGCCGGCACCCCGACCACCGCGGCGCAGTGCAGCACCGCGTCCGGCGGATCGCGACGCACGATCTCCGCCAGCGACGCCCACTCAGTAGCAACGTGGTTTTTAAACTGTTTAATATCAAGCACTTAATTCCA
>CAYNFA010000138.1:0-8511 GCA_964396345.1 uncultured Thalassobaculum sp. | reverse complement strand
GCCGCGCTGGATCAGCCGCAGGCGGGTCCGGTCGCGCAGCGAGAACACCCGGGTGCGGCCCCGCCGCGACGGCGCGATCAGCCCCTCCTCCTCGTAGTAGCGGATCGCCCGGCTGGTCAGATCGAACTCGCGCGCGAGCTGGGTCATGGAGAAGGTCTCGGCCATGGCCGAAACGCTACGCCCGGAATTACGCGCGCGTCAATGATCCACGATGCCGGCATGGCGACCGCCCCCGACGCCGACTACGCGTGCCGGCCTCTCGGCAGGAGAAAAGCGCACTGTCACCGGATCCGCACCGGATCCGACATCTGGGACCGCGACTACCTGGACCTGGTCGAGCCCGCCATGATGGTCATCAAGGCCAACGGTCGCGGCGAGATCGCCTTCGGCGCCATGCAGGCGGGCCTCGACCTCGAATACAGCCGAACGCTGGTGTACTTCACTTGGGAGGGCTTCGACGAGATGGACGGGGTCCGCGGCTCCGGCTCCGCCGAACTTCAGGACGACGGCACACTCGAGATCGAGTTCAACCGCCACCTCGGCGACGACGCTACCCTCAAGGCCAAGCGCGTCACTTCTTCAAAAGCCTGCTAGCCCTACATCAGCACCAGCGTCGCCAGCCCGAGTAATCTCGATGACAGTGCACTTTTCTTCGAAAACTTCGGGCGCGTTCCCTCTCCCGCTTGAGGCGGCGACCAGTGAGCACTTCGAGGCGGCCGAGGGAGTCGGCGTCGCCGACCGGACGGCCGACGCTGACGGACTTCCCGCCTCGACCTGCCGGGCCAGCTTCTCCCGCTCGGCGCCGGTCACCACGGCTTCCACATCATCCCACGAGCCCCCCGCGGCCGAGCGACATCCGCCGGATTATCGCGCCTTCGCGCCGCACCACCAATAGGCGTGTGCGGGCGACAGCCACCCTACATCAGCACCAACGTCGCGAGGCCGAGGAACACGAAGAACCCGACCACGTCGGTCACCGTCGTCAGGAACACCCCCGAGGCCACCGCCGGGTCGACCTTGAGGCGCTGCAGCCCGAGCGGGATCAGGGTTCCGACCAGCCCGGCCACCAGCAGGTTGAGCACCATCGCGGTCGCGATGATCCAGGCGATCTGCAGGTCGCCGAACCACAGCACCGAGGCGCCGGCCATGAGCGCGGCGAAGGCGAGGCCGTTCAGGGTGCCGGCGATGGTCTCCTTGAACACGAACCGCATGGCGTTGCGGGTGTCGATGTCGCGCATCGCCAGCGCCCGCACCGCCACCGTCAGAGTCTGGGTGCCGGCGTTGCCGCCCATCGAGGCGACGATCGGCATCAGCACCGCCAGCGCGACGACCTTCTCGATGGTGGCCTCGAACAGCCCGATCACCAGCGACGCGGCGATCGCCGTTCCGAGGTTCATCAGCAGCCACGGAAACCGCGACCTTGTGGTGTCCCAGAGCGAGCCGTACAGGTCGATCTCGGTGACGCCGCCGAGGCGCATGAGATCCTCCTCGGCCTCCTCGTCGATGACGTCGACGACGTCGTCGACGGTGATCACGCCGAGCAGCCGTTCGTCGTCGGCGGCGACCACCGGTGCCGCGACCAGGCCGTACTGCCGGAACAGCAGCGCCACCTCTTCCTGGTCCATCGAGACAGGCACCCGGCGGAAATCCTTGCGCATGATGTCCGACACCCGGACCGGCCGCTTGGCGCGCAGCAGGTGCGAGAGCACCAGTTCGCCGACCGGGCGCTCGGCCGGGTCGAGCACGTAGATGGCGTAGAAATCGTCCGGCAGGTTGCGCACGGTGCGCAGGAAGTCGATGGTCTGGCCGACCGTCCAGTGCGCCGGCACCGCCACGATCTCGCGCTGCATGAGCCGACCGGCGGAATACTCCGCGAAGGTCAGGCCCTGCTCGAGGATCGCCCGGTCCTTGGCCGGCACCGCCAGCAGGATGCGCGCCTGCTCGTCCTCGTCGAGTTCGCCGATCAGGTCGACGGCGTCGTCGGAATCGAGCATCGAGAGGAACTGCGCGATCTGCGCCTCGTCGAGCTGGCCGAGCACCTCCTCGCGCACCGTCTCGTCCAGGTAGACCAGCACTTCCGGGTCGAGGGCGGCCCCCATCGCCGCAACCAGCCGGTCGCGGTCCTCGCCGCCGAGACGCTCGATCAGGTCGGCTTGGTCGGCCGGGTGCAGCGGGCGCAGCAGGCGCGGCAGGATGGCCAGCCGCTCCTGCGCCAACGCCCGGTTCACCGCCGCTTCCAGCTTCGGCGTCATGCCGTACAGCGGCTCGTCCGGTACCTGGCTGCGGGTCTCCTCGATCTCGGCCTCGAGCTCGCGGATCTTGGCCTTCAAATCCCGGCGCTTGACCTTGCGCTTCTTGGCCGCCGCCTCGGCAGCCGCCGTGGCGACGGCTCCAACGGTGTCGGCGCCGAGCGGCGGTCCGCCCTCCTGCGAGTCGTCGCCGGTCATTTCCTACCTCGGTCGGTTGCGGGCGCGCGCGTGCTCCTGGGCGTCGACGACGGCGACCGCCGTCATGTTGACGATGCCGCGCACCGTCACCGACTGGGTGAGGATGTGCATCGGCTTGGCGGTTCCGACAAGCATCGGCCCGACCGACAAACCCTGCCCCGAGGTCTTGAGCAGGTTGAAGGCGATGTTGGCGGCGTCGAGCGTCGGCATCACCAGCAGGTTGGCGAGCCCGGTCAGCCGCGAGTTCGGAAAGGTGCGCTCACGCACCGCCTCCGACAGCGCGGAATCGGCGTGCATCTCGCCTTCGACCTCAAGCTTCGGGTTGCGCTCCGACAGCCGGCGCACCGCCTCGCGCATCTTGACCGCCGACGCCTCGTTGGAGGTCCCGAAATGCGAGTGCGACACGAAGGCCACCTTCGGCTCCAGCCCGAAGACCCGGATTTCGTTGGCCGCCAGCTCGACCATCTCGACCAGGGCGTCGGCCGTCGGGTCCGGGGTGACGTGGGTGTCGACGATGAAGAACGAGCCGTGCGGCAGGATCAGCAGGCTGACGCCCGACAGCTCTTTCACGCCCCTGCGCAGGCCGACGACCTCGCGGACGTGGCGCAGATGGTCCCAGTAACGGCCGACCGTACCGCAGACCGCGGCATCGGCGTCGCCCTGGTGCAGCATCAGGGCGGCGATCACCGTATCGTTGGTGCGCACCACCTCGCGCGCCCGGTCCGGCGACACGCCGCGCCGCTCCATCAGGCCGTGATAGGTCCGCCAGTACGCGTCGTAGCGGAAATCGCTCTCGGGGTTGACCACCTCGACGTCGCGGTCGAGCTTGAGGCGCAGGCCGAAGCGCTCGAGCCGGCGCTCGATCACGTCCGGCCGGCCGACCAGGATCGGATGCGCCAGCTTCTCGTCGAGCAGCGTCTGCACGGCGCGCAGCACCCGCTCCTCCTCGCCTTCGGCGAACACCACCCGCTTCGGCTCCTCGCGGGCCCGCGAGAACACCGGCCGCATCACCAGGCCGGAGCGGTACACGAACTGCGAGAGCTTCTGGTGGTAGGCCTCGAAATCCTCGATCGGGTGGGCGGCGACGCCGGAATCCATCGCCGCCTGGGCGACCCGGGGCGCGATCTCCAGGATCAGCCGCGGGTCGAAAGGGCGCGGGATGATGTACTCCGGACCGAACGACAGCTCCTGCCCGCCATAGGCGGTGGCCACCACGTCCGAGGTCTCCTGGGTGGCGAGGTCGGCGATCGCCTTCACCGCCGCCACCTTCATTTCCTCGTTGATGGTGGTGGCGCCGACGTCGAGCGCGCCGCGAAAGATGAACGGGAAGCACAGGACGTTGTTGACCTGGTTGGGGTAGTCCGACCGGCCGGTGGCGATGATGGCGTCGGGCCGCGCCTCCTTGACCAGTTCCGGCATGATCTCCGGGGTCGGGTTGGCGAGCGCCAGGATCACCGGGCGCTCGGCCATCGACTGCACCATCGCCGGGGTGACGACCCCCGGTGCCGACAGGCCGAGGAACACGTCGGCCCCGGCCATCACGTCGGCCAGCTTGCGCGCTTCGGTCTCGACGGCGTAGCGCGCGATCACCGGGTTCATCTGCGGCCGGCCGCGCCACACCACGCCGTCGATGTCGGTGAGAACGACGTTCTCCTTGCGCAGCCCCATCGCGACCAGCAGGTCGACGCACGCCATGGCCGCCGCCCCGGCTCCGGAGGTGACCAGGCGCACCTCCTCGAATTTCTTGCCCACCAGCCGCAGGGCGTTGAAGATCGCAGCACCAACGATGATGGCGGTGCCGTGCTGGTCGTCGTGGAACACCGGGATCTTCATGCGGGCGCGCAGCTTGCGCTCGATCTCGAAGCACTCCGGCGCCTTGATGTCCTCGAGGTTGATGCCGCCGAAGGTCGGCTCCAGCGCCGCCACAATGTCGACGAAGCGGTCGACGTCGTTCTCGGCAACCTCCAAATCGAACACGTCGATGTCGGCGAACTTCTTGAAGAGGGCGGCCTTGCCCTCCATCACCGGCTTGGAGGCGAGCGGGCCGATGTTGCCGAGCCCCAGCACGGCGGTACCGTTGGTGATGACGGCCACGAGGTTCTGCCGGCCGGTCATCTGGGCGGCCTGCGCCGGGTCCTCGACGATGGCGTTGCAGGCGTAAGCGACACCCGGCGAGTAGGCGAGCGCGAGGTCGCGCTGGGTCGCCATCGGCTTGGTCGGCACCACCGCCAGTTTCCCGGCGATCGGGGTGCGGTGGTAGTAGAGCGCCGCTTCCTTCAGGTCGTCCGCCATGTCGTCGCCGGTCCCTTCCTCGCCACGCCCGGAGCGGCGCCGGGCGGGCGCAGCGCGGGGCTCCCGGACCTTACACAAGCGGTCCGGCGCGCCCAAGGCCTATCGGCTCGATTCCAGCGGCGGAAGCGCCCTATGGTGCTGTGGAAACCCGCGTAACTTTCCTGTAGGTTGTATAAATCCATCGAAGGGGGGAGCCGCCATGGTGTTCGTCGTCCATCCGCTGTCCGTGTTCGACGCCGTGGTCGACGCTCCGCCGTCGAAGCCCGAGACCCAGCGCGCGGTCCTGCTGGCGAGCCTGGCGGCCGGCCGATCGCGGGTGTCGAACGCGTTGCGCAGCCGCGAGACCGACGCGATGGTCGCTTCCTGCGGCGCGCTCGGCGCCCGGCTGACCTGGGAAGACAACGGCTGGACGATCGACGGCTGCGGCTTCCGGCCCGGCCACCGGGTCCCGGGCGGCGCGCTGGCCGTCCGGGCCGACGGCTCCGGTCTGGTCGCGCGGATCTTCGCCGCCCTCGGCGCGGTCGTCGACGGCGGCGCCGAGATCGACGGCAACGAGGTGCTACGCGGCCGGGTGATGGCGCCGCTGTTCGACGCCCTCGCCGCCGCCGGGGTCCCGGTGGCGTATCGCGGTCGCCCCGGGCACCTGCCGATCACGGTCGGCGGCGTCGGGTTTCCCGGCGGGCGCTTCGATCTGCCGGGCGATGTGAGCTCGCAATTCGCAACCGCGCTGATGGCGGTGGTGCCGTTCGGCGCCGCGCCCACCGAGATCCGCATGACCCGGCCGGTGCATTCCGCCGCCTACCTGGCGCAGACCGCCGCCGCCCTGACCCGGGCCGGGATCGACGTGGCGCACGCCGACGACTTCGCCCGGATCACGGTGACGCCCGGCGTCGTGCGGCCCTGCGACACCGCGTGCGGCGGCGACTTCACCTCGGCCTCCTACCTGGTGGCCGCCGCCGCCATCCTGCCGAGCCGGCTGGTGCTGCGCGGCCTGGCACCCGACAGCCTGCAGGGCGAGCGCTCGATCCTGGAGACGGTGGCGGCCATGGGCGTCGAAATCGTCTGGTCCGGCGACACCGTGACGGTCGCCAACCCGACCGGGCGGCTGGTCGGCGACTTCCACGTCGACGTGATGGACGGGCCGAACATCGTGCCGACGCTGGCCGCCATCGGCGCCTTCGTCGAGGGCTCGCTGACGGTGACCGGCGGCGCGCTGACCCGGCTGCACAAATCCGACCGCATCGACGCCATGGTCAGCGAGCTGCGCCGGCTCGGCGTCGACATCGCCCCGCTCGAGCGCCACGGCCGGGTCGACGGCTTCACGGTGCGCGGCCGGCCCGGCTACGAGGGCGGCGTCGACCTCGCCGACCACGGCGACCACCGCAACTTCATGTCGCTGTTCGTCGCCTCGCTGCGCTGCCGCCGGCCGAACCGGATCCACGGCCAACTCGACGTGGCGCAGTCGTACCCGGACTTCCTGCGGGCGTTCGAGGCCGGAGGATACCCGGCGTCGAACGCCGCGGCGGAGTAGCCGGAGGCTGGTGGCTTGCTCGGCCGGCGTCACCCGCGCTCGTAGACCGGACGCGGGCATGACGAGCCATCACCGTCAGCGAGCCGTTCGCGGCGCCGGTGACGCCACCGCTTACCTGGCACTCGACCCACTGCACCGAATGCTGCGACAGTCCGTCGGCGACGCGCCGGGCGGTCTTCGGGCCGGGCGGTCTTCGGGGCGGTCTTCGGGCCGGTCGTCGAGAGGTCGATCATGACCTCGATCGCCGACCCTTCGGCCAGCCCTTCGGGGCCGAGGGTCACCCGCTCCACCACGTCCGGGGTCAGCCGGGCTGGGCGGCGGTCTCCCGGCGGTAGTCGGCAATCACCTCGGCGACGGCCCGCATGCTGTCGAGCGCCGCCGGGAAACCGCAATAGATCGCGGTCTGCAGGATGACTTCGACGATCTTCTCCTCGCTCACACCGTTGCGCAGCGCCCCGCGGATGTGCACGCGCAACTCATGCGGCCGGTTGAGCGCGGTCAGCATGCCGATGTTGAGAATGCTGCGCTCCTGCTTGGAGAGGCCTGGCCGCCGCCAGACATCGCCCCAGGCCCATTCGGTCACCATCTTCTGCAGGGTGGCCGTCAGGTCGTCGACGGCGGCGAGCGAGCGATCAACATGCGCGTCGCCAAGCACCTCGCGGCGCATCGCAACGCCCTTCTCGAACATCTCGGTCTGGAATTCGGGCCTCGCAGTCATCTCGACTCCCTTCGTCGCGTCCGCGTCAATGCCACTTGTCCGCCCCCGGCGCGGAGCTAGACTGGACCCTGGTACCAGTTAGCATATTGTATGACCAGCGTAACTGGCCCGGTTTTCGGACGTGCTGTATGAAGCAACCGGCAGTGAGCGGCGAACGAAACAATGACGGATTCTGATGCGGTGTTCCGGGTCGAGAAGATCGCGGCGCCGCTGCGCTAAAGCGTGACGGAGAGCATTCGCAGCGCGATCGCCTCCGGACGCCTCAAGGCCGGCGACCGTCTCCCCGAGCGCGAGCTCTGCGAACTCACCGGCGTCAGCCGGACCCTGGTGCGCGAAGCCATGCGGCAGCTCGAATCCGAAGACGTCATCAAGGTCGAGCCGCATCGGGGACCGTTCGTCGCCACGCTGTCGCGCGATCAGGCCGAGGGCGTCTATCAGGTGAGGCTGGAGTTGGAGGGTCTGGCGTGCCGGCTGTTTGCCGAGAAGGCCACCGACGCCCAGCGCCAGGCCCTGAAGGAGGCGTTCAAGGAACTCCAGGCCGCGTCCCGGCGGCCGGATCCGCAGGCCCGGCTGCGCGCCAAGAACCAATTCTACACCTGCCTGCTGGTCGGCGCGCAGAACGAGGCGCTCGGAAGCTGCCTGCACATCCTCAACTCCCGCATCAGCCTGCTCCGCGCCACCTCGATGAAGGCGCCCGGCCGGATCAAGGAGAGCATCGCCGAGCTGTCGAGCCTGATGGAGGCGCTGATGGCGCGCGACGGCCAACGCGCCTCCGAACTCGGCCAGCATCATGTCCGCATGGCGGCCGAGGCGGCGCTCAAGCTGCTGGCCACCGGCGAACCGAAGTGAGGCAGGCATGACCGAAGCCGGCGTTCCCGAGTACGAGCTGTTCGCCATCCGCTACGCCACCCGCGACGCGCAGCGCCGCGACCACTTCATCGGCGGCGATCCGCATGAAGGCCCGATGCCCATCGACTACTATCTCTGGGTGGCGGTGCGGGACGGCCGCGCGGTGGTCATCGACACCGGCTTCCGCGAGGAGGTCGCGATTCGCCGCAAGCGCACCTACCTGCGCTGCCCGGTCGAGACGCTGAAACGGCTCGACCTCGACCCGGACGCGGTGTCTGACGTGATCCTCACGCATCTGCACTACGACCACGTCGGCAATTTCGACCGCTTCCCGAACGCCACCTTCCACCCGCAGGAGAGCGAGCTCCACTACGCCGTCGGGCGCCACATGCGCTACCCCCGGCTCGCCCACTCCTTCGAGGTCGAGGACGTCTGCGGGATCGTGCGCCTGAACTACGCCCGGCGGGTGATGTTCTACGCCGGCGACGCGACCCTGCAGCCGGGGATCAGGCTGCACCGCACCGGCGGACACTCGGCCGGCCTGCAGTTCGTCACCGTCAACACCCGGCGCGGCTGGGTGGTCGTCGCCTCCGACGTCACGCATTTCTACGAGAACATGGACAGCGAGCGGCCGTTCGTGACGGCGTACCACATCGGCGAGATGCTGGAGGGCT
>CAYNFA010000137.1:0-8546 GCA_964396345.1 uncultured Thalassobaculum sp. | reverse complement strand
CCCAGCCGCGGATCATCGCGGGATCGCCGCCCGCCGCCCGGATCGCCCCCCAGAGCGCCGCCGAAACGCTGTCGATCAGGGTAATGCCGAGCTCGGCTTCCAGCCGCTCGGCCAGCCGCGCGCCGCGCAGGTTGGTGCAGAGCACCACCGCCACCTCGGCGCCGTCGGCCGCGACCTCCCGGACCATGCGCTCCACCGTCGTCTCGGGGACTTCGGCGAAGGCGAAGTTGTCGGTGATGTCGAGCCGGCGGTCGGCGACGCAGGGGAAGCCGGCGGCGGCAAGGTTGGCTCGAACCCGTTCCTGCACGTCCGCCAGGTAGGGCGTCACCAGCCCGACCCGGGCGGCGCCGGCGAGCCCGAGCAGGTCGTGGGTGGCGGATATCGCCGAGCTTGCCGGCAGCCCGGTCGCGGCCGCGATCTCCGCCAGCATCGCGCGGTCCCATTTCGTCCCCAGCCACCCTGCGGAGGTGCCGTTCCAGCACACCGAATGGACCCGGGCCTCGGCCAGCAGGCGGGCCGCCTCCAGCATCGGCGCGGTGTCGAACTGGTCGAGCGAGCCGTCGACGAGCGAGATCGAGGTCACCCGGATGCGGGCGACATGGGTCGAGACGTGGGGCACCCCGGCTAGCAGCGCCGCGGTCATCGGCTCGAGGACGGTGTTCGACGACGGCGCGATCATGCCGAGGCGGAGGGGGGAGGGCATGGTTCAGCCTCTGTGGTTGCAGGCGTGCACTATGCCCCAGCCGGCGTCAGATCGGCAGGCTCGCCTGCATGTTGCCGCCGGTCGCCTCGGCCACCAGTTCCTCGGTCAGCTCGTCCATGAGGATGTCGACCGCGCCGCCGGCGACCTGCTCGCGGCCGATCTCCAGCAGGATCGGCACCGCCAGCGGCGACACCCGGTCGAGGCGGCGGTGCACGATCCGGCCCTGCGCGCGCGCCAGCAGCCCGGCGAGGCGGGCGATGTCGGTCAGGCCGCGCGCCGCGTCCTGGCGGGTGGCCGTCAGCAGGATGTGGTCGGGCTGGTGGCGGCGCAGCACGTCGTAGATCAGGTCGGCGTTGAAGGTCACCTGCCGGCCGGATTTCTCGTGACCGGGAAGCTTGCGCTCGATCAGTCCGGCGATCACCGCGACGTTCCGGAAGGTCCGCTTCAACAGGCTGGACTCCGCCATCCACTCCTCGAGGTCGTCGCCGAGCATGTCCTGGTCGAACAGCGCGTCGACGTCCAGGCAGGGCTTCACCGACCACACCGCGATCACGTAGTCGGTGGCGACGAAGCCGAGCGGTCCCAGCCCCATGCGCTCCATGCGCCGGGTCAGCAGCATGCCGAGGGTCTGGTGGGCGTTGCGGCCCTCGAAGGTGTAGGCCACCAGGTACTCGCGGTCGTTGCGCGGGAAGCCCTCGACCAGCAACGTGTCGGCGCGCGGCAGCACCGAGCGCCAGCGCTGCATCTCCAGCCATTCCTCGACCGGACCGGGCAGGGTCGGCCAGGAGTCGCTGTCCTCCAGCATGGCCCGGACCCGGCCGGCGAGCTGTGTGGTCAGCGGCAGGCGGCCGCCGCCGTACACCG
Source organism: uncultured Thalassobaculum sp. (assembly GCA_964396345.1). Classification (GTDB taxonomy): domain Bacteria; phylum Pseudomonadota; class Alphaproteobacteria; order Thalassobaculales; family Thalassobaculaceae; genus Thalassobaculum_A. The sequence continues at coordinate 6,979 of CAYNFA010000137.1, read as the reverse complement.
GCACCGCCGGCTCACCCTGGCCGCCCGGCGTGGCCTCGACGTAGCGCTCGCGGATGCCCTGGAAGGTCAGCAGGCGGCCGGCGAACATGAAGGTGTCGCCGGGGCGCAGTCCCTGGACGAAATATTCCTCGATCTCGCCGAGCACCCGGCCCCGGCTCAGCCGCACCTTCAGGAGATCGGCCTCGACGATGGTGCCGACGTTCATGCGGTACGACTGCACGACCCGCGGATGGGCGACCCGCAGCCGGCGCCCGTCGTCGGTCGGGCGCAGTCGCTGCCAGCGCTCGTAGGCGCGCAGGGCGTAGCCGCCGGAGCGCACGAACTCCACCACCGCGTCGAAGGTGTCGCGGTCGAGGTCGGCGTAGGGGGCGGAGGTGATCACCTCGGCGTACAGCGCGTCGGGATCGATCGGCGCGGCGCAGGCGCTGCCCAGAACGTGCTGGGCCAGCACGTCGAGCCCGCCCGGCCGCGGTTCCTCGCCGTCGAGGTCGCCGTCCCGAACCGCGTCGATGGCGGCCTGGCACTCCAGCACCTCGAAGCGGTTGGCGGGAACCAGCAGCGCCCGGCTCGGCTCGTCGAGGCGGTGGTTGGCGCGGCCGATACGCTGCAGCAGGCGCGAGGCGCCCTTCGGCGCGCCGACCTGGATCACCAGGTCGACGGCGGCCCAGTCGATCCCGAGGTCGAGCGAGGAGGTGGCGACGACCGCCCGCAGGCCGCCGCGGCTCATCATCGCCTCGACCTTGCGGCGCTGTTCGGCGGCGAGCGAGCCGTGGTGCAGGGCGATCGCCAGGTGGTCCGCGTTGGCGTGCCACAGCGCCTGGAAGATCAGCTCGGACTGGGCGCGGGTGTTCACGAACACGATGGTCGTGCGGTGCGCCTTGATGGCGGCGTAGATCCGGTCGACGGCGTGCAGGCCCATGTGTCCCGACCACGGCAGCCGCCCGTCCGGCAGCATGATGCGGACTTCGGCCTCGGCCGCGTCGCCGCCGCGCACCACCGCCACGTCGGGCGCCGGCGCCCGCCCGGTACCGGACAGGAACGCCTCCAGCGCCGCCGGGTGCGCCACCGTCGCCGACAGCCCGACCCGCCGCGCCGCCGGCGCGATCCGCGCCAGCCGCGCGAGGCCAAGGGCCAGCAGTTCGCCGCGCTTGGTGCCGGCAAGGGCGTGCAACTCGTCCACCACCACGCAGCAGAGACCGGCGAACACCGACTCGGCGTCGGCGTAGGAGATCAGCAGCGCCAGGCTCTCCGGCGTGGTCAGCAGCAGGTTCGGCGGAGCCCGGCGCTGGCGCTGGCGCTTGGCCTGAGGGGTGTCGCCGGTGCGGGTCTCGGCGGTGACCGCCAGCCCGATTTCCTCGATCGGCGCGGTCAGGTTGCGGTGGATGTCGACCGCCAGCGCCTTCAGGGGCGAGATGTAGAGGGTATGCAGGCCGTCGCGTGGGTGCTCGGCCAGATCGACGAGGCTGGGGAGGAACCCGGCCAGCGTCTTGCCGCCGCCGGTGGGGGCGATCAGCAGCGCCGAACGCCCCTCCCGCGCCGCCGCCAGCATGGCCAGCTGATGCGGGTGCGCGGCCCAGCCCTTGGCGGCGAACCAATCGCGGAACGCCGAGGGCAGGGCCACGGCAGGCGGCGTGCCGTCCATGACGGTGCGGTCAGCCGACCTCGATCGAGTCCACGCGATCCGGGTAGAACGCCAAGTGGCCGCGAATCGGCGTCGCCTCGTCATAGGGCAGGTCGTAGGACCAGGCGGCGTCGCGCGCGTCCGCGCCGCCGGCGGTGATCGACCAGTAGCTCGCCTCGCCCTTGAACGGGCAGTAGGAGCGCGTGGCGGTGGGTCGGAACAGGTCGGCCCGGGTGTCGGCCATCGGAACGTAGTACACCGGGCCGTGCCCGGTTTCCTCGCAGAGCGTCGCGCGCTCGGTCTCGGCGATCACCGCGCCGCCGATGCGCACCGTGACGCGCCTTCCGGCCGGCCGGAAGGCGACGGCATGGTCCGGCTTGCGGGTGAAGCCGGGCGCGGGATTGGTGACGGAAGTGGCGGGCATGAGGGTCTCCTCGAAAAACGTGCCCCTGAGTTTGGACGGCGTCCACCCGGACGCAAGGGCCGGTTCCCCGGCTTCAGCGCGTTGTGATGTCGCCGATAATGTCCGTGAAGCGCCCGAGGAAGCCGCGCAGGCGATCCGACGACGGGTTGCGGAACAGCGCGTGCGGCTCGCCTTCCTCGACGATACGGCCGCTGTCGAGGAACACCACGTGGGTCGCGACGTCGCGCACGAACAGCATCTCGTGGCTGACCACGATCATGGTCATGCCGCTCTTCGCCAGGTCCTTCATGACGCCCAGCACTTCGGAGACCAGTTCGGGGTCGAGCGCCGAGGTGACCTCGTCGAACAGAATCAGACGGGGCTCCATGGCCACCGCCCGGGCTATCGCGACGCGCTGCTGCTGGCCGCCGGAAAGCTGGAAGGGGTGGTGATCGCGCCGCTCGGCCAGGCCGACCCGGTCCAGCCAGTGCTCGGCGATCGACCGAGCCTCGGCCTTGGCCATGCCCTTCACCTTCACCAGGCCGAGCATGACGTTCTCGGCGGCGGTCATGTGCGGGAAGAGGTTGAAGCTCTGGAAGACCATGCCGATGCGGGCGCGCTGGGCGGCCAGCCGGGTCTCGGAAATCCGACGGCGGGTGCCGTTGCGGTCGGCGTAGCCGACCGGGTCGCCGTCGACGGTGATGCTGCCCTGCTCAAATTCTTCCAACAGGTTGATGCAGCGCAGGAACGTGGTCTTGCCGGAGCCGCTGGCGCCGATCAGGGCCACCACCTCGCCCTCGGTTACCGTCAGGTCGATGCCCTTCAGGACCTTGGTGTCGCCGAAGCTCTTGTGAACGCCGCGCGCCACCAGCAACTCGCGGGCGGGCTCGGCGCGGGGTGAGACGGACGGGCTGGCGGACATCGGGGTGGCTCCCGCGGGTCAGTATTTGATGAACCCGAACCGGCGCTCGAAATACGCGCCGACGCGCGAGAGCGAGAAGTTCAGGACGAAATAGAACGCCATGGCGGTCGCGTAGAACTCGATGACCATGTAGTTGCGCGCGATCGCCTGATGGGTCGCGAGCAGGATCTCCAGCACTCCGATCACGGACAGCAGGGTGGTGCCCTTCACCATCTCGACCGCGGTGTTAATCGCCGGCGGCACGATCCTGCGAGCGGCCTGCGGCAGCAGGACGTAGACGAAGCGCTGCCGAAAGGTCAGGCCGATGGCCTTGGCGGCTTCGGTCTGGCCGGCGGGAATCGAGTCGATGGCGCCCCGGAAGGTCTCGGACATGTGCGCGCTGCAGAACCCGGCCAGCGCCACCACGCCGGCGGTGAACGCCGAGATGTTCAGGCCGATCAGCGCCAGGCCGTAATAGCTGAACAGGATCAGCACCAGGATCGGGATGCCGCGCAGCACGTCGACGTAGACCCGCATCAGGAACCGCACGGGCTTCGGTCCGTACACCAGCAGCAGCCCGCCGATCACGCCGGCCGCCAGCCCGATGACGATCACTAGCGACGAGATCTCGATGGTGGTCAGGAAGCCCTCGAACAGCCGCTCTCGGGCCTTCAGGAACTCGCCGAGGAAGGTTCTTTCCATCGCCCGACGCCTACTTGATCACGGAGTAGCGCTTTTCGACGCGTCGCAGGACGATCGCGATCAGATAGCACACCGCCAAGTACAGGAGGCTGGCGGTCAGCCACGCCTCCATCACCCTAAAGGTGTTGGCGTTGATCTGGCGGGCGGTGAAGGTCAGTTCGGGGATCGCGATGGCCGCCGCCAGCGAGGTGTCCTTGAACAGCGAAATGAAATTGTTGGACAGCGACGGCAGCACGATCCGGAAGGTCAGCGGCAGCACCACGTAAAGTTGCGTCTGCCACGGCTTCAGGCCGATCGCCCGGGCCGCCTCGACATAGCGCTCGGGCACCGAGGTCAGTCCGGCGCGGAAAACCTCCGTCAGGTAGGCGCCAGCGTAGACCGAAAGCGTGATGACGAAGGACTCGTACTTGTCGAACACCCGGATGCCGATCGCCGGCAGGCCGAAATAGCAGAAGAAGATCAGCAGCAGCAGGGGCACGTTGCGGATGAACTCGACGTAGGTCCACACCAGCCCCTTGAGCACCCGGCTGTTGGTGCGGAACGCGTAGCCGCACACCAGGCCGATCAGGGTGCCGACGACCAGCGATATGGCGGCCAGCACGAGCCCGAGCGCCAGCGCCTCGAGAATCACGTCGAACTGTCGCCAGATCACGGAGAAATTGAAATTGTAGGACATGGCTTGACCGGCAGCCTTGGCGGAATCGCACGCGGGTTGCCGTCCAGGCCAGACCCTGTGGGGTGGCGGCCCGGACGGCGCCGGCCGTTACTGGAATTCGGTCGGGAAGCCAACCTTCGGGGTCGGCAGGTCGATGCCGAACCACTTCTTGTAGGACGCCTTCATGGTGTCGAAGTCGACGCCCATCATGGCCTCCTTGTAGACGGTGTTGACCCAGTTGAGCCAGATCGGATCGCCCGGCCGCACCGCCGAGGCATACGAGTTCGGCAGCCAGCCGTAGCCGGAATCGGCATAGCGCCCGGGGAACTGGTTCATCAGCCAGCGGATCGCCGACTGGTCGCCGAGGTAGGCGTCGACCCGGCCGGCGTTGAGCGCCTGCAGGGTGGCGTCGGGGCTCTCGAATTGGTCGACCTTGGCCTCCGGCAGGCCCTTGTGGATCCAGTCCTCGATGAAGACGTTCTGCATGGCGCCGACGGTGATCCCGTTGCCGGCCTTCAGGAGATCATCGAACTTCTTGTACTTGCTGTTGTCGGCCATCACCAGGACGCCGACGCCCTCACGGTAGTACGGGACGGTGAAATCGACCTGCTGGGCGCGGCCGGCGGTGACCGTCATCCACTGGCAGATCACGTCGACCTTGTCGGTGATCAGGCTGGGAATGCGGGCGTCGGATCCCTGGATCACGAACTCGACCTTGGTCTCGTCGTCGAACAGGCTCTTGGCGATCAGCCGCGCCATGTCGATGTCCATGCCGACCAGCTTGCCGCTGTCGTCCTCGAAGTGCCAAGGCGGGTTGGTGCTGCCGGTGCCGACCCGCAGCACGCCGCGCGACAGGACTTCCTGCAGCTTGCTCTTGGAAGAATCGACCCGCGCTTCGGCCTTGCCGGCGCCGAGCATGGCGCCGGCCACCACGGCGGTGCCGAGGGCACCGGCGAACAGGTTTCGGCGGCTCGTGGCCGTCTCCTCGTCGGTCGTCCGGTTGCTATCGTCCGTCATGGCGTAAGCCCCTCCGTTGAGTTGTCGTCGACGCGAAGCCATGGCCGATCGACGTCGGCCATGTTGCGCCGCACCCGTTAACCACACGCTATCCTGCGTCGGGTTCACGGCTCGTGTCGAGAGACGATCGCCTCACCCCGTGCCGTAGAACAGATCGACCAGGAACATCGGAATCGCCGGCACGTAGGTGCAGATGAACAGCACCGTGAGCAGCACCCCGATGAACGGCAGGTTGACCTTGGTGGTCTCCCAGATGTCGGCCTTGGCGATTGAGCAGGAGGTGATCAGCACGCTCGCCACCGGCGGGGTCTGCTGGCCGATCGCCAGGTTGAGGGTCACGATCAGGCCGAAATGCACCGGGTGGATCCCGACCGCCTCGATCAGCGGCACGATGATCGGCACCACCAGGATGATCGCCGCCGCCGAGTGCAGGAAGAACCCGATGACCAGGAAGAACACGTTCAGGATCAGCAGGATCAGGTACTTGTTGTCGGTGAAGTCGACCATCGCCTGGGCCAGTTCCTGCGGCACCCGCGACACCGTCAGAAGGTCGCCCATCAGCACCGACGCTGCCACCAGGATCATGACCACGGCGGTCTGCAGGCCGCCGTCGACCATGGCCTCGCGCAGGTGCTTGATGTCAAAGTCGCGGTACCAAAGCCCCACGAGCACGGAGGCCAGCACGGCGAGGCCGGCGGCCTCGGTCGCCGTCACCAGTCCCGAGAAGATGCCGCCGAGGATGATGACTGGCAGCATCAGGGCCGGCAGGGCATCCACGAAGGTCGTCCGGACGTCCTTGAGGTTGAACGCCTTCTCCACCGGGAAGTTGTAGCGTCGGGCGAAAATGTAGGCGACGCCCATCAGGCCGAAGGCGCCGAGGAAGCCCGGCACCAGGCCGGCCACGAACAGCTGTTCCACCGACGCGTTGGCGGAAACTGCGTACAGGATCATCGGAATCGACGGCGGGATGATGATCGCCAGCGACGCCGAGGACGACGTCACGGCGGCGGCGAACGGCGCCGAGTAGCCGCGCTTCTTCATCTCCGGGATCAGCACTGAGCCGAGGGCCGCCACGTCGGCGACGGCCGAGCCCGAAATTTCCGCAAAGAACAGCGACACCCCGATGTTGACCATCGCGAGGCCGCCGCGCACAAAGCCGATGAGGGCCGATACGAAAGCGATCAGGCGCCGCGAGATGCCGCCAGCGTTCATGATGGCGCCGGCCAGCACGAACATCGGGATCGAGATCAAGGCGAAGCCGGTGGCCCCCCGGTACATCTCGATGCCGAGCGACAGCAGGCTGTCGACGCCGTGAAAGGCGGTCTGGCCGAGCAGGGCCGCGATCGCCAGCGCGATGCCGATCGGCACGTTGATCATAATCATCGCGACCATGGCGACGAACATCAGGCCGAGGATCATGGCTCAGCTCCTCTCGACGACGACTTCGGGATTCTCGAGCGAGCGGCCGACCTTGGCCGCCGCCCAGCTCTCCGGAAGGCTCAGCAGTTCGCAGATCACGAAAAGCGCCGCGCCGATCGGAATCACCGACTGGGTAACGGTGACCGAGATCCAGGGCAGGCTGATCAGGTTCTCGTCACCGACCACCTCGAGCACGCTCCAGCCCGCCCAGGCCAGCAGCACGAAGAAACCGATCACCAGAACCTCGGAGACCGCGACCGC
>CAYNFA010000136.1:0-8558 GCA_964396345.1 uncultured Thalassobaculum sp. | reverse complement strand
AGTGGCCATTTCGCGGGGGCGGGCCAGGATCTTGTCCGAGGTATCGGAGGATTCCCGGCTCATCAGCTGCATCCCGCCCACCTTCAGCAGCGGCAACACCGCGACCGCCATCACCACGATGCCGATGCCGCCCACCCATTGCAGCAGCGATCGCCAGAGCAGGATCCCGGGCGCCAGGCCCTCAAGGCCGACGATCACGGTGCTGCCCGTCGTCGTCAATCCGCTGACCGCCTCGAAATAGGCGTCGGTGAGCGACAGGCTCGGCGTGGTCCACATGAACGGCAGGGCGGCTGCCAGAGGCAGCACGAACCAGACGCCGGAGGTGAGCATGTACGCCTCGCGGACCCCGAGCCGCAGCGGTCCGCCGCGCGAGGCCAGCAGCGCGGTCACGCCAAGGAACGCCGGCACGGCCACGCAGGCCAAGTATTCGTGGGCATGGTCGGCGCCGAGGGACAACTCGACCAATGCCGGTATCATCATCATGGCGGCGAGGACAAGCACGAGAAGGGCGCCGATAAACACGACGGAACGAAACGCGGGCATCTTCTGCACCTGGAATCGGAGGTCCCGGTGCGTTCAGGGCGCGTCGCGGGGCCGAGAGCGCCGACAATGAACCTGAATGCTGCGGTGCACAAGCGCACGCCGAGCGGGTCAGCGTCGCCAGAAATCCGGGTCCAGCATCACCAGGACGGTCAGCAGCTCGAGCCGGCCGAGCAGCATGGCGACCGACAGGATCCACTTGGCGGTGTCCGGCAGCGGCTCGAAGGTACCGGCTGGCCCGGCGATGGTGCCGAGCGCCGGGCCGACGTTGGTGATGGCGGTGGCGGCGCTGGAGAACGCGGTCACCAGATCGAGGCCGGTGGCGGCGAGCGCCACGGTCGCCACCGCCGTGGTGCCGCCCATCAGCAGCACGAAACCCATCACGCCCTGTACCACCTCCGGTCCGACGGTGCGGCCCTGGTAGACTTGCGCCACCACCCGGTGCGGGCGGATCAGCTCCTGGACGGTGATGCGGAACCGCCGGATCAGCACCTGCCAGCGGAAGATCTTCACGCCCCCGGTGGTCGATCCCGTGCAGCCTCCGCAATACGACAGGACCAGCGCCAGCGCGGTGGCGAGGGGACCCCAGGTCTGCCAGTCATGCGAGGCGAAGCCGGTGGTGGTGATGATCGAGGTCACGGTGAACAGGCCGTGGCGGATGGCGTCGAGGATCCCGTGCCCGCTCTGCATCGCGGTGTAGGCCAGAATGCCGCCGGCGATCGCCACCACCCCCAGCATCGGCGGGATCTGGCTCCACGGCACGAAGCCGGAGGTGCCGCGCGCCAGCTGCACGTACAGCAGGAACGGCGCCGCTCCGACCAGCATGAAGACAATCGCCACCCACTGCGCCGCCGGCGAAAACCCGCCGAGCGAGGAGTCGCGGGTGGAGAAACCGGCGGTGGAGACCGTCGTCATGGCGTGGTTGATGGCGTCGAAGCCGTTCATGCCGGCCACACCATAGCTGACGGCGCAGAGTACGGTGAGGCCGAGATAGACACTGAGCAGCCAGGTCGCCAGCTCGCGCGGGCGGGCCAGGATCTTGTCGGAGGTGTCGGAGGACTCCCGGCTCATCAGCTGCATGCCGCCGACCCGCAGCAGCGGCAGAACCGCCACCGCCATCATGACGATGCCGATGCCGCCGACCCATTGCAGCATCGAACGCCACAGCAGGATACCCGGCGGCAGGTCGTCCAGCCCGACGATCACGGTGCTGCCGGTCGTGGTCAGACCGCTGGCCGCCTCGAAATAGGCGTCGGTCAGCGACAGGTTCGGCAGCGTCCACATGAACGGCAGCGAGGCGACCAGCGGCAGCACGAACCACAGCCCGGAGGTCAGCAGGTACGCCTCGCGCAGCCCGAGCTTGAGCGGCCCGCCGCGCGCGGCCAACAGCGCGGTGATGCCGAGGAACGCCGGCACCGCCACGCAGGCCAGGTACTCTTGGGCGTGGTCGGCGCCGAGCGCGAACTCCACCAGCGCCGGGATCGCCATGGTCGCCGCCAGCACGAGCACCAGGATGCCGCCGATGAACACGACGGGTCGGAACGCTGGCATCCCCCCTCCTTCCGGCGGAACCGCACCCCTCTCGCCCGTGTTGCGCGCACCGGGGGTGATGTGCCGGTAAGGTGTATCGATCCTAACCAACCGCACAAGAGCATCCATGACAGTCGATCAGATCGCCATCCTCGCCGTGCTGGTCACGGTGGTCGTGCTGTTCGTGTGGGGACGGCTGCGGGTCGACGTGGTCGCGCTGCTGGCGCTGTTGAGCTGCGTCGGGCTCGGCCTGATCCCGAACGACGTGGCGTTCATTGGATTCGGACACCCGGCGGTGATCACGGTGGCGGCGGTCCTCGGCCTGTCCGCGGCGCTCTCGCGCTCCGGGCTGATCGACCTGATCGCCGCCCGGATCGCCAAGCTGTCGTCGACCCGGCTCGGGCAGACCGCCGCGCTGTGCGGCCTCGGCGGCGTGCTGTCGGGTTTCATGAACAACGTCGGCGCGCTGGCGATGCTGATGCCGGTCGCCCTGTCGATGGCCAAGCGCGGCCAGTACGGGTCCGGGCTGGTGCTGATGCCGCTGGCCTTCGCCACCATTCTCGGCGGCATGACGACGCTGATCGGGACGCCCCCCAACCTGCTGGTCTCGGGATACCGGCGGCAGGCGACCGGCGAGGGCTTCGCGCTGTTCGATTTCGCCTGGGTCGGGGTGCCGCTGGCGCTGGCGGGAATCGTCTTCCTGGTGCTGGTCGGCTGGCGCCTGCTGCCGGTGCGGGGCGGCGCCGGCGGGGCGGGGGCGCAGCCCTTCGACGTCGAGGCGTACCTGACCGAGTTGCGGGTGCCCGCCGGGTCGCCGGTGATCGGCAAGCGCCTCGACCAGGTGCTCGAGGCGCAGGAGCAGCCGCCGGCCATCGACGCGCTGGTCAGGAACTGGAACCAGGTCGTGCGCCGGCTCCACCACGCCGTGCTGCAGGAGGGCGACGTGCTGGTCGCCCAGGGCGAGACCGAGGCGATCCAGGCGCTGGTGTCGTCCGGCTTCGAACTGGTCGCCGCCAAGGACCTCGAGCGCGAGGACGGCACCGGCCAGGTCGAGCGCGAGGCGTTGGCGCTGATCGAGGTGGTGGTGCCGCCGCGCTCCTGGATCGAACGCCGGACCGCGGCGGACATCGACCTGCGCGCCCGGTTCGGGTTGAATCTGCTGGCGATCGCGCGATCCGGCTCGCCGCTCGGGCGGCGGCTGCGCGACCAGCGCTTCCAGGCCGGCGACGTGCTGCTGCTGCAAGGCGAGCGCGAGGGCCTCGCCGACGCGGTGCGGGCGCTCGGCTGCCTGCCGCTGGCCGAGCGAGGGATCGCGCTCGAGCCGGTACGGGCGGTGGTGCCGATCGCGCTGTTCGGCGCCGCGGTGGTGGCTACCGCCTTCGGCGTCGCCTCGGCCGCCGTCCTGCTGGTCGCTGCGCTGGTCGGCATGGTGCTGACCCGCACCATCGGCGTGCGCGACGTCTACGACGCGATCGACTGGCAAGTGATCGTGCTGTTGGCCGCGATGATCCCGGTCGGCGGCGCGCTCGAGACCACCGGGGCCGCCCAACTGCTGGCGGAGAGCCTGGCGACGCTGACCGGACAGCTGCCGCCGCACGCGCTGCTCGGCTTGCTGCTGGTGGTCACCATGACGCTGTCGGACGTGATGAACAACGCCGCCACCGCGGTCGTGATGTCGCCGATCGCCGTCGGCCTGGCGGCCGCCCTTGGGGTAAGCCCGGACCCGATGCTGATGGCGGTGGCGGTCGGCGCGTCGGCTGCCTTCCTGACCCCGATCGGTCACCAGAACAACCTGCTGGTCATGGGGCCGGGCGGCTACCGGTTCGGCGACTACTGGCGGATGGGGCTGCCGCTCGAAATCCTGCTGACCGGGCTGGGGGTCTGGCTGATCCCGGTCGCTTGGCCGTTCTGAGGCGCTCTGACAGCGGGACTACCCGGCCGGCCGCCACGCGACGGCGGGCCGGGCAGGGTCGACCTCGACGATCCGGCCGCGGTCCAGGCGGCAGCGGGCCTCGGCGACGGTGACGCCGACGGTGCGACCGTCCTGCCGCACCGGGGTTCCGAGATAGACCGCCGACGAGGTCCACCCGGCGTACCGCGCCAGACCGGGATTGCCGGCGGCGATACGCTCGACGGCGCCGTGCCGGTCGAGCCAGACCCCGTCGGCCGCGCCCAGCTCCAGCGTGATGCCGGCCGGGACCCGGAAGCTCGGCAGCGGCGCCAGGGCGGCCTCCAGGACCAGCCGGGCCGCCCCGGCGGCCACCGCGGCGAGGCCCTCATGAGGCCGGATCGAGTTGTGCAGGACCGCGACACCGGCGGCCCCGTCCCGGACGTCCAGCCGGGCCTCGCCCCGGTCGTTGCGTCGGGCGACCCGGCGGCTGTCGGCGAACGCCAGGCGGCCCGGGATGACGGCGATCAGCCCGGCGTCAACCTCCGGATTGGCCGCCAGCACCGCCGCCACCGCGTCCGACGGGGCCTCTCCCGCCTCCAGCCGGCGCAGCACGGCGGCGTTCAGCGCCACGCCATCGATCCCCGGGGTGTTCGGCAGGCGGTGGCCGGTGACCAGGCCGGCGCCGCTGGCGGGCAGGAACTGCGCCAGCGGCTCGGGCCGGTCCGGTCCGCTTGAGATCAGGGCGGCCACGGTGGCGGCGTTGGCCCGCGCCACCAGGCCGCGGCGTTCCAGGTCGCGCCGCAGCGCCGCGAGGCCTCCGCGCTGGGTCTCGGCGCCGATGGCGTGGCCGTCGGCCGCGATCGCGGCGAACACCGCGAAGCCGCCGATGTCTCCCACGCCCACCGCCTCGACGGCCGCGAGCCCGGCGAGCACCGCCGCGCTGGCGCCGGCGCCGAACGCGGCAACGCCCACCGTCACGGTGCCGACCTCCGGCCCGCGACGGCGACCATCAGGCGGCCATCGCCGGCAGGCGGAAGTTCACCTTGCGCATGTCGACGACCAGCTGCTCGGCGCGGTCCGGCGGCAGCGCCAGGAACGGCGGGCGGACGTTGCGCCACGCCGCCTTGCCGCTCTCCCGGGCCAGCAGCTCCTTCAACCCGGCCGCCGCCGGGTAGGCCTGCAGCGCCAGGCGCTGGGCGGTCAGGTCCGCCTGCAGCCGGTCGGCCTCCGGCGAGCCGGCCCGCCAGGCGGCGTAGACCGCGCCGCAGGTTGGCGCGGTGCAGTTGCCGGTGGCGGTGATGGTGCCGACGCCGCCGGCCCGCAGCGCGTCGAGCAGGTAGCGTTCGGTGCCGGCGAACACGTCGAAGCCCGGGAACGCCGACGCCATCGCCTTCATGTTCTCGAAGTCGCCGGAGCTGTCCTTGACGCCGCAGAACACGCCGGGGAAGTCGTTCAGGAGCCGGCCGATCAGCTCGTGGCTGAAGGGTACCGCCGACATCTGCGGGAAGTGGTAGAGATAGACTTTCAGCCGTGGGTCGGCGACCGTCTCCACCACCCGCGCGAAATGCGCGTGCAGGCCGTTGTCCGAGGGATTCTTGTAGTAGAACGGCGGCAGCATCAACGCCGACTCGATGCCGATCTCGAGGGTCTTGCGGGTCAGGTCGACGGTGTCCGGCAGGGCGCAGCAGCCGGTGCCGATCATCAGCCGGTCCATCGGCAGGCCGCTGGCGCCGAGCGCGTCCAGGAAGTCGAGGCGCTCCTTCAGCGACAGGGAATTGGCCTCGCCGGTGGTGCCGAACAGCAGGACGCCGTCGCAGCCATTGGCCAGCAGCCAACGGGTGTGGGCGATGGTACCCGCCGCGTCGATCGACAGGTCATCGTTGAAGGCAGTCAGGCCGGCGGCCATGACGCCCTTGATCCGCTCGCTCATCAGGGTCCTCCGGGGACAGCGATCGCCAGCGCACCATAGGCGTCGTCGCGCGCGCCGATCAAGCGGGGCGGGGCTGGCCGCGGGCTTTCGAGGGGGCTGACTCTCAGCAGGTGGCGGGTGTCGCGGTCCGTGCCGCCAGGGCGATCCGGTCGAGGTCGACGGCCGACGCCAGCTCGAGCGGACGCGGCGCCGCCCGCCCCGTCACCCCGGCTATCAGCCAGTCGATGTCGCCGTCGATCGACCGGACCGCCCGCACCCGCTGCGGCGGTATCGGGCGCGCGATGCCGCCCGAGATCTCGGCGGCCGCAAAGCTGAAGACGTAGTGCGGGGTCAGCCCCATGCGCAGGTCGGAAACGATCACCCGGTCGCCGGCGCGCTCGGTCCGCACGAAGCCGTGCGCAAACCGCGCCATCCGATCGACCGTCGGGATCTGCGCGAGGCAGCCCGGCTCCGCTGGCCGGATCGGATGGGCGTACGCGCTGATGGTCTCGGGGCCGCCGAGCAGCGGGACGTAGAGATTCAGGTAGCGGCCGCCGTCGACCGCGATCACCCGCCAGAGCAGCGTGTTGAACGGGGTCGGGGTCGCCAGGGTGCGCTCGGGGACGATGCCGACCCTGACGAGCGCCTCGCCGGCGCGCGCTTCGGCGAGCCGCTGGGCGGCCACGCTCCAGCCGAGATAAAGCGTCGAGAGCGCCAGCGTCGCCACCAGCACCCGGCCGAACCGCGGCGTCCAGGCCGGCACGCTCATCGCCCACCCGAGCGCCACCAGCAGCGGCAGCGTGTACAGCGGGTCGATGATGAACACCGAGCCGACGCCGAACGGGTGGTCCGACAGCGGCCACAGCAGGCGGGTGCCGTACACCGTGAAGGCGTCGAGCAGGGCGTGGGTGGCCAGGATCAGGTAAACCGCCGCCCACACCAGAGGGCGTTGCCCGCGCAGGCCGGCGAACAGCCGCATCACCACCTCGGCGAGCACCGGGGTGGCCAGCGCCTGGACCAAAAGGGAATGGGTGGCGCCGCGGTGCAGGACGAAGGCGTCGATCGGGTCTTCGAACGGCCAGAACACGTCGAGGTCCGGCAGCGTGCCGAGCACGGCCCCGGCGAGGGCGGCGCGCCGAGGCCCGATCCGGCGGCCGAGGACCGCCGCGCCGACACCGGCGCCGAGCGCGAGCTGGGTGAGCGAGTCCATCCCCTCAGCCGCCGAGCTTCTGGCGCAGCGTCGCGGCCATGGATTCCGCGGTGGCGTCGTGGCCGAAATGCGTGACGTAGACGCCGTCCGGCCCCATCAGGAAGGTGATCGAGGAATGATCCATCAGGTAGTCGGTGGCGCTCTCGCTCTCCACCTTGCGGTGGTAGACCCGATAGGCCCGCGCGGCATCCTTGACCCGCTCCGGCGAGCCGGTCAGCATCACGAAGCTCGGGTGGAAGTGATCCTGGTAGGCCTTGAGCTGGGCGACCGTGTCGCGCTCCGGGTCGACGGTCACGAACACCGGCGTGACCTTCTCGGCGAGCGGGCCGAGTTGATCGAGCGCCTGGGTCATGACCGACAGCGTGGTCGGGCAGACGTCCGGGCAGTACGTATAGCCGAAATAGATCAGGCTCCACTTGCCCTTGAGGGTTTCCGGGGTGGTCGCGCGGCCGTCCTGGTCGACCAGGTTGAACGGCCCGCCGATCAGTGCCGCGGTGCCCTGGTCGCCGCGGGTCCAGACCAGGTAGCCGGCCGTCAGGGTCACCGCCAGCACCGCGACGAGCAGGCTGACCACAATAACGAAAAGACGGGTCGACATCGCACACTCCGCGGTGGCCGCGTTGACCCACGCATCGGCCATAGCTGGGGGGTCGTCGTCAAGGTCGCGCCGCAGCGGCCGGCCGAATTGCCGCAGCCGGCCGGCCGGCCTACGCTGCCGGGATCATGGACCCTGAGACCGCCCCTACCCTGCGGATCCTCGTCGGCACCCGGGCCGGGGTGCGGATGGCGGAGGAGGTTGCGGCCGGATTCGGCGACCGGGTGCGGGTCAAGGTGGCGCTCGCCGGGCCGGTCCCGGTGCCGAGCGGCTGCACGGTCGACCGGATCGGTGGCGGTCCCGCGGCGCTCGCCGGCGCCGCCGCGGTGATCGAAGCCCTGGACCCGTTCGATCGCGACGGGTTCCGGGAGGCGCGCGCCGTCGCTGCCGAACTGGGCGTGCCGATGCTTGCCTTCCGACCACCCGGGTGGCATCGCCACCCGCTCGACCGCTGGGTGGAGGTGCGCGACCTGCCGGGGGCGGCGGGCGTGGTCGCCGGTCTCGGCCGCACGGTCCTGCTGGCGCTGCCGGAGCCTGACCTCGCGGCGTTCGAGGGGGTCGAGGGCATCGCCTTTCCGGTCAGGCTGGCCCGGGCCCCTGTGCGCTGGGAGCACCCTGACCGGTTTCCACCGCATGCCTGCCCGCCGCCGCGTCACCCTGTCGCCGACATCGGCCTGCTGCGCCGCTGCGCGGCGGCGGCGGTGGTGATGCGGGCCACCGGCTGCGCTGACGACGCGCCGCTGGTCGAGGCCGCTCGCGCGCTCGACCTGCCGGTGGTGATGATCCGGCGGCCGGTGGTGCGCGGCGACGTCCCGGCCCGGACCGCCGCCGCCGCCCTCGACTGGGTTGAGGCGACGCTGGCCGGGGTCAGGCGGAAGCCGGC
>CAYNFA010000135.1:0-8581 GCA_964396345.1 uncultured Thalassobaculum sp. | reverse complement strand
AGCTCCCCCGGTCTCCGGACCGTGGGGCTCGCCGGGCAGGGACGTCACGGTTAGGATGGCGCCGCCGCGCTGCGGCGCCACGCGTGAGACCACAGAATGAAAAAGGGAATCCAATGAGCATCAAGCGCTTCCAGACCGCGCCCCGGATGAGCCAGGCCGTTGTTCACGGCGGCACCGTCTACCTCGCCGGCCAGGTCGCCCAAGGCGCGCCCGGCACCAGCGTCGCCGATCAGACAAAGGACATCCTGTCGCGCATCGACGCCCTCCTGGCGGAGTCGGGTAGCGACAAGTCCCAACTTCTGTCGGCGACCATCTGGCTCAATTCAATGGACGATTTCGCCGAGATGAACACGGTATGGGACGCCTGGGTGGCGGCCGGTCAGGCCCCGGCGCGGGCTTGTGTGGAGTCGCCGCGCCTGGCGGCTCCGCAGTTCACCGTCGAGATCGGTGTTATCGCTGCCGTGAAGTAGCGTTCGAGCGGTGCCGTCGCCGACAGGGGCGGTGGCACCGTTCAGCCTGGTCTGTTGCCGGCTCGAGATGAGCCGGTGTCCTTAAGCTTCCAGGTCTGATGGCTGCGCATCTTTGAGATCGCGCAGCCAAGCCTCCTGTTCGGTGGTTTCTATTGCCCCCGGGCGGGCGCGCCTGACCGCGCGCATCGCGTCGTCGGGCGACATGCCGGCTGCTATCAGCAGGGCTGCGACCACGGTGCCGCTGCGGCCAAGGCCGGCGCGGCAGTGCACCAGAATCTTCTCGCCCGCGTCGAGCCGGTTCAGAAGTGCGTCTCTCAAGGCAGGCCAGTCACTCTCGAAGCCGTGGTCCGGGGCACGGTAGTCGGCTATCGGGGCGTTGATCCACGCCAAGTCGGCGTGAGCCAGGTGGGCGCCGAGATCGACTACCCCCAAGGACGCCACTTCTCCTGGAACGGTCAGCCCGAGTACGGCGTCGGCGCCCCAGGCGGCGATATCGGCGGGATCGCCCTCGCGAACCGGCGCCGGGCCGAGCGCCAGGCGCCCAGGCCACGGTCCATCCTGCAGCGCCGCGATGGTGTAGTGGCTCAGGACACGTCCCGGATGAAGCGCCCGATGGTTGGGGCGATGTTTTCCCGCCACTTGCGGCCGTTGAAGATTCCGTAGTGACCGACCGCTTTTTCCAGGTGATCACGTCGGCGATCGGCCGGGATGTTTGGCGTGATCCTGTGGGCGCCCAGGGTCTGGCCGGGGGCCGAGATGTCGTCGAGTTCCCCCTCGACCGTCAGCAGGGCGGTTTTCCGGATCGCCTCCGGACGGACCGGCATGCCGCGCCAGCGCATCTCGCCGCGCGGCAGTTGGCGCTCCTTGAACACCCTCTGCACGGTTTCGAGATAATACTCTGCCGGCACGTCCATGACCGACAGGTACTCATTGTAGAAGCCCTGCTTGCCCTCGGCCGATTCGCCATCCCCTTCAACAAGATGGCGGAACATCTGCATGTGAGCGGTGAAGTGTCGGTCGGGGTTCATGGCGATGAAGGCGCCGATCTGCATGAAGCCTGGATAGACGCGGCGATGGGCGCCCGGGTAGTAGGGCGGCACCGTCGAGATGCACCGGGTCTCGAACCACGTCATGTCGCGGGCGTCGGCAAGTTGCGTCACCACCGTCGGCGCGCCGTCGGGGTCGATCGGGCCACCCATCAGGGTCATCGATGTCGGTTGCCCCGGGTCGTCCTGGTCGGCCAGCAGGGCGACCGTTGCCAGCGTGATCGGCGCCGGCTGGCAGACCGCGATCACGTGCAGGTCGGGCGCCAGATGGCGCATGAAGTCCATGAGCAGGGCAATGTAGTCGTCGAGATGGAAGAAGCCCTGGCTGAGCGAGACACCGCGGGCGTCGGTCCAGTCGGTGACGTAGACGTCGTGGTCGACGCTCAGGCGCTTGACGGTGCCGCGCAGCAACGTGGCGTAGTGCCCGGACATCGGCGCGACCAGCAGCACCTTCGGGTCCTGACGACGGGTGTCGCGTCGGACGTGCACCAGATTGCAGAACGGGGTCGTGAGCACCGCCTCGAACGATACGTCAGCCGGGCCGTCCGGGGTATCGGCGAAGTCGATGTTCCAGTCGGGCTTGCCGCGGTGCTTGATCATGCCGTCCAGAACCTCAACCCCCGCCTCGAGGGCGCGTCCGAAGGCGACATGAGCGAAGGGTGCGAAGGGGTGGCCGTTCATCGCCACCGTCGTCTTGGTCAGGAACCGAACGGGTGCCAGAAGCGCGCGCTGGGTTTCTTAGAGGGAGTAGAGCAAGGCCGGTTGTCTCCGAGCCACGGTGTGCGTGCCCACCGATAGGGAACGGTATGACACTCCCGGAACTATAAAAGATCAAGTTTTACGCTTCGTTAAGATTGGAACCGGCGCCGTCCGGTCGGGAATTGCCGCCCCGTGATCGCGGTGGACGGACGGGAAGCCGCCGTTTGGCGCCCCCGTCCGTCCGGGGTCTCATGCGAAGATCAGGCCTTCCAGGTTTTCCACCAGGAAGGCTGCGCCGATCCCGGCGATCACCGCTCCGGCGAGTCGCGGGCGGATGGCGTCGGGACCGGCGGCGTGCCAGATACGCAGCGCCACATGCGCGGCGCCCGCGGCAATGGCGTACTGGATCATCGAGAAGCCCACCAGGTAGGCGACCAGCGGGGTCGCCTCGGCGCCAACGATGGCCTCGGCGTAGGCCGCTCCGTGGAACAGGCCGGCCAGCGCGAAGAAGCCGACCAGCACCGGCGTGGCGACCGACCGGCCGGACAGAACGACGGCACCGAGGGCGACGATCGAGCCTGCCACCGCCAGTTCGATCGCCGGCAGCGCCGCGCCCGACACCGTGATGAGGCAGCCGGCCAGCGTGGCGGCGACGAACGCCAGCGGCGACAGGAAGCGGTTGCCGGTGAAGGCTGCGGCCAGACCGACCGCCACCACGAAGGCGAGATGGTCGATGCCGATGATCGGGTGACCGAGACCCGACAGCAGCCCAGTCGCCAGGGTTGCGGGGGTCTCTCCGCCCATGGGGTGGTGCGCCAGCGCCGGTCCGGCGGAAGCCGCCAGGGCTACGGCTGCAATCGCCAGAATTTTACTATTCTTCATCGTCCGTTTCTCCTCGGTCGTCCACCCGACGACCGTTGCGGGGTTTCACGATGGCGGCAGGTCTCCTGGCTCGTGCGTCTCTGCGTCTCTCCCAGCCTTCCCAGCGATGCCAGTGGCCTGGACGGGTGACGCTCGGCACTCACAGTTGCGGGGGCAGCCACGGCCTCGGTCCCTGATGGGTACGCCTCACCGTGTTCCCTATTACGCCGTCTTCGCGGTTGCTCCGACGGCACCACCGGGCAGGAGTGTCGCGGCGCGGGCAGCCGGGATCAAGTGTCGAGTTGGCCGCCATGCGGTTGCATTCGGCTACCCCGCGTGGTCGCCGACCCGTCGGGCGTGCTAGGATCCGGCCCTGCGAAGTCGACCGGCGAGCCGATCATGGATGCCTCTGCGGTTTCCCGCGCTCCCCATCACCCGCCGTTGACCTGCCGGGACGCGGAGGCGGCGGTGGACGCCATCGACAGGCTCTACCGCGCCCAGATCGCCTTCCTGCAGTCACGGTTCCGGGCGTTCGAGGCGGGCGGGCTTGAAGGCAGGGCGCGAGCGGTCTATCCGATGGCCCGGCTGGTGGTCGACGAGGAACACGCGCCGGCGCTCAACGCGGCGTTCGGATTTGCCGACCAGCCCGGCGTGTACGAGGGCACCTTCACACGCGTTGACCTGTTCCGCGCGCACCTTGTCAAGCAGTTCACGCGAATCATCGAGAACCATGGCGGTCCCATCGAGGTCTGCCTGTCGGAGACGCCGATCCCGCTGCCGTTCGCGTTCCCGGACGGGATGGTGGTCGGCGACGGTTTCGACGCCGCCGCGATGGTTCGGCTCAAGCGCCACTTCGACATGCCGGCGCTAGCCCTGATGGACGACCGTATCGTCAACGGTGACTTCGTCCCGGGTCCTGGCGAGCCGCTGCCGCTCGGCCTGTTTACCGCGCCCCGAGTCGACTATTCACTGCACCGGCTGAGGCACTACTGCGGCACGGCGCCGGAGTACTTCCAGAACTTCGTGCTGTTCACCAACTACCAGGTCTATATCGACGGATTCGTTCAGCGCGCCGAGGCCATGGTCCGCGATCCGGACAGCGGCTATACGGCGTTCGTCGAGCCTGGCGGCCGGATGCTGCGGCAGGATGGCACCGCCATCGGCGTTCCGGCGGCCCGAGCGCCGCAAATGCCGGCCTATCACCTGGTACGAGCTGGGCATCAGGGCATCACTATGATCAACATCGGCGTCGGTCCCTCGAACGCCAAGACCATCACAGACCACGTCGCGGTGCTGCGCCCGAACGCGTGGGTCATGCTCGGCCACTGCGCCGGGCTCAGGAACACGCAGCGCCTTGGGGATTACGTACTGGCGCACGCCTATCACCGCGACGACCACGTGCTCGACAGCGACCTGCCGGTCTGGGTGCCGATTCCGGCGCTGGCCGAGGTGCAGCAGGCGTTGGAGAAAGCGGTGGCCGACGTCACGGGGCTGGACCGGATCGGGGTGAAGGGAATCATGCGGACCGGGACGGTGGCGTCCACCGACAACCGGAACTGGGAACTGCGCGAGCAGCGCGAGCCCGACCGCGCGCTGTCTTTGACGCGGGCCATAGCGCTCGACATGGAGAGCGCCACGGTAGCGGCCAACGGCTTCCGCTTCCGCGTACCTTACGGGACGCTGCTCTGCGTCTCCGACAAGCCGCTGCACGGCGAGCTCAAGCTGCCGGGTATGGCCGACGACTTCTACCGCCGACAGGTCTCGCAGCATCTCGACATCGGGTTCCGGACGATGGAACTGCTGCGGGCCCTGCCGCCGGAGCAGCTGCACTCGCGAAAGCTTCGAAGTTTCAACGAGGTTCCGCTGCAGTAGCTGCCCAGCTCTCGCTCGCCGGGAGGGCGCGGAACCCATTGGCAGCTTCCAGGGTTGTGCCGTGACTATCATCAACCCGGAAGGGATCCGTGATGAACGGCATCATCTATCTCGTCGGTCTGGTCGTCATCGTTCTCGCCATCCTGTCTTTCATCGGGCTTCGCTAGACCCGGTCCGGGCAGGGGCTCGCCGAGCGCGCGAGACGACCTGATTGTTCTGCAATCCAAGTTGGGGGAGTTGGTCATGGGTGACGCGCTGCGTCCGCAACAAGCCGTACCTGCGTCTGTCGGTACGGTCGCGGCTGCCGGTTACGTGGACTGGCCGGCTATCATCGTCGGAACCGTTCTGGCAACCGCGGTGGCCTTCGTCCTGAACACATTCGGGGCGGCCATCGGTCTTTCAGTGGTGTCACCGTTCGAGCGTGACGGCGGCATCGGCACCGGATTCCTGATCGCGCTCGGCCTGTGGGTCATGTGGGTCACAGTCTCGAGCGTCATGGTCGGCGCCTATGTCGCCGGACGCATGCGCAAGCGGGCGCAAGACGCGAGCCCGCACGAAGGCGAGGTTCGCGACGGTGTGCACGGCTTGACCGTTTGGGCCGCGAGCCTGCTGCTCACCGGGTTTATCGTCGCCTCGGGGCTCGATACCGCGGCGCGCAGCGGCGCGGAGGCGATTTCGGGCGGTAGCGGCCAAGCCGCGACCGGCGGCGGGGGTGGGGCGGCCGAGGACTATGCCCTGAACAAGCTGCTGCGCTTGCCGCCGGAGTCCGCCGCCACGGCGTCCGTCGATGGTCAGGCTGCCGAGGGCCGGCGGGAGTTGCTGGTGGAGTTCGGCGCGATCCTGGCGGCAACGACGTTGCGCGGCGACGGCGACATAGCGGCCGACGACAAAGCCTATATGACCGCGGCGATCGCGGCACGCACTGGCCTCGACGAGCAGCAGGCGACCGCGCGGGTCGATGAACTCGCCGCCGGCTACCGCCAGACCGTGGTCGCCGCGCAGGAGGCGGCGGAGGCAGCGCGCGTGGCGTCGGTGGTCAGCGCCTTCCTGCTGGCGGCGTCCCTGCTGATTGCCGCCGCCGGGGCGTGGTGGGCCGCCGGTACCGGTGGCACCCACCGTGACGAGGAGACGGTGGTGCAGGTCTTCGGTCATCGCATCTGAACACGGAATTCGAGGAGAACGACAATGCCTTACATCCTCCTGTGGCTCCTTGGCGTGCCGCTGTCCGTGGTTCTGCTTCTGGCCTTCATCCTGTAGCTGCCGGACGCCGAGCGGCGGTCCCCGATCGGGGGAGTGCGGCTCGGCGTCCAGGTTATTCTCCCGGCTGGGCGCTCGGGGCGGCGGGGCGAGCACGGGGCGCCGAAAAGGCCTCGACAGCTTTCCCGAGCACGCCGCGCGGCATGTAGATGATGAACAGGATCAGCATCAACCCGTAGATCGTGACGTCCAGGCCGTGGAACTTGTGGCCGAAACCAAGCCGCAGTCCCTCGCCGAGCAGGATGGTGATCACGGCGCCCACCGTCGGACCGAGCTGAACGAACATCCCGCCGGCGATCACCGCGAACACGATCTGCAGCGAGATCGCGATGCCCGAGACGGTCTCGGGATTGATGTACTGCTGGTACTGCCCGTACATCGCGCCACCGAACGCGGTCATCGCCGCCGAGATGACCGTCACCGTCAGTTTGGTTCGGGTGACCTGGACCCCGACCGAGGCGGCGGCATCCTCCTCCTGGCTGATCGCCTCCATGGCGTAACGCAGCATCGAGCGGTCGACGGCGCGCCAGATCAGCAGCCCGACCAGCCAGACCGCCACCATGATGTAAAACCACACATATTTCGAGGCGAACTGGAGGGCGTAGATCGAGATCGGCTCCTCCGGGGAGACCATGCCGACCGGCGTGACGCCCAGCGATCCGCCGGTCTGGTCGCGTAGCGCGACGATCAGCAACCGGGCGACTTCGGTCAGGGCCAGCGTGACGAGGGCGAAGTAGTGGCCGGTGATGCGGAACCGGAAGCACGGCAGCCCGATCAGCAGGCCGAGAATGCCGGCGGCAACGACCGAGATCGGAATGCCGATCCACGGCGTCAGGCCGAGATGGTTCCACAACATGGTGGTGCCGTAGGCGCCGACGCCGAGGAAGGCGCCGTGGCCGAGGGACACCAGGCCAAATCGTCCCATGACCGACCAGCCGGTGTAGACGAAGCCCCACAGCAGTATCGAAATGGCGATGTGGAGGACGTAGTCGCTGAACCCGATCAACGGGAACGCCAGGACGCCCGCCAGACAGACCGATTTCAGGATCGTTGCGTTGCGCGAGGTCGAGGAATCCATCGCCTGCTCTCCCTCAGTTCCGCGTTCCCAGGAGGCCCTGCGGCCGAATGAACATCATCACGATGAAGAACACGAAGGCGAGCACGTAGCCCCACTCGACCTCGGCGTAGAACCCGCCGAGCGCGATGAACTCGGCGAAGATGAACGCCGCGATGAAGCCGCCGAACATGTTGCCGAGGCCGCCGAGCACACAGACCATGAACACGATCGGCCCGAAGGTCAGACCGATCGCCGGGTGGATGTCGTAGAGCATGACCAGCAGGCAGGCGCCGAGCCCGGCGAGGCCGCCGCCGAGCGCCGAGGTGACCAGGTAGATCTTGCGCGGGCTGACTCCCATCAGCGGCATCACGTCACGGTCCTGGCTGATCGCCCGGATCGCGGTGCCGAGGTAGGTCTTCTTCAGGAACAGCCATAGGCAGGCCACCGCGACCAGCGACACCACGAAGGCGATGATCCGCGACACCGGGAAGAACATGTCGCCGGCCTCGACGCTGCCGAACGAGATGCCGATGTTCCGGAACTCGACCGAGAACATCATGGTGGCCAGGCCCTGCAGGAAGAACAGCACGCCGCCGGTGACCAGCAACTGATTGATCGGCTCGGTGTGCAGGATCGGTCGGATCACCAACTGGTGCAGGAGGGCGCCGAGCGCCGCCACCATCAGGATGCCGCCGGCGAAGGAGACGGGGAGCGGCAAGCCGTAGTGGGTGTACAGGAAGAAGATCGTGTACATGCCGAGCATGATCAGTTCAGCGTAGCAGATCCAGACCACATCGATCACGCCGAAGATCAGGTTGAGGCCCAGCGACAGCAACGCCAGAACGCCGCCGAACAGCAGGCCCTGGATCACCGTTTCCCACAGGAACGGGTCGGTCAGCGAGAATTCCAAGGTCGCCCCTCCGTTACAAGCCGATGTAGGCGCGCCGGACCTCGTCGTTCTCCAGGAGGTCCCGGGCCGGTCCGCTCATCTTGATCCGGCCAACCTCGAGCAGGTACGCCCGGTCGACCACTTTCAGCACCTGCTGGATGTTCTGTTCGACGATCAGCACGGTGTAGCCTTCCTGGCGAATGCGACGCACCAGGTCGAAGACCTGCTGCACGATCACCGGGGCCAGTCCGGCCGACGGCTCGTCCAGCAGCAGCAGCTTCGGGCCCGACATCAGGCCGCGGCCGATCGCGCACATCTGCTGCTCGCCGCCGGACATGGTGCCGGCCAGCTGGTGGCGGCGTTCCTTCATGCGCGGGAACAGTTCGTAGACGAAGTCGAGGCGTTCCTCGAAGCGCCCGCGGGCGCCCTT
>CAYNFA010000134.1:3656-8605 GCA_964396345.1 uncultured Thalassobaculum sp. | reverse complement strand
CTGCTGTTGCGGATGATGTTCTTCTCGGTAGCCAGTTCCGTTTCTCGCACCATCTTCTGTCGAAGGGGGTTGACCACGATCATGCTCTTGCTGGTCTCGGCCACCAGCAGGCCCGAGAGGTAGAGCGTGCCGGTCTCCAGTGCCCGGTCGGTCGCCGGCGTCGCCCGATAGTGGACGATGGCGCCGTTCGGGCCGGCACCCGAAATCGTCGGGAAGCTCGGTCCGCGCCAGCGCGCACCGGCCGACCGGAAGCCCTCGAGCGCCTCGGCGGCGGCGATCTCGGTGACACCGCCACCGGGCGCGGTCGCGTCGAGCCACGTCAGGAAGCGCGCCACCGCCACCGCGTCGCGGGCATGGGCGGCGCGGGTGCCGGCGATCTCCACGGCGTTCTTGCGGGCGCGCGGCAGGATGCAGGGATCCTCGCCCGTGACCACCGTGGCGCCTGCCTCGACCAACCGCTCGTGCAGCCAGTCGGTGGCGCTGTCCGGGTCGAGGGTCACCGTGGCACCGGCCTCGCCGAGGGCGTCGAGGGCGTCGCCGATTGCGTCGAACGGCCGCAGCGCAACCTGATTGCCCAGCGCCGCTCGGGTTTCGGCGTCGCACTTCGCCGGGTCGATGAACAGCTCGACCGCCCCGCCGCGGGCCACCGTGGCGTAGCACAGCGGCAGCGGGGTGTAGGGCACGTCGCAGCCACGAATGTTGAGCAGCCAGGCGATCGACTCCGGCTGGTTCAGGACCGCCACCCCGACGTCGCGGCGGTCCAGGGTCTCGGCGACCAGCGCGCGCTTGGCGGCGCCATCAAGGCCGGTCAGGTCTCCCCCCAGCACCTCGACCCGACCGAGCGGTGCCGGCGGGCGATCCTCCCAGACGCCGTCGGTCGGGTTGGGGTCCAGGGCGACAAGCGTCCCGCCGGCGCGGCGCACCGCGTCGCGAATCCGCCCCACCCCGGTCACCGAGTGCAGCTTCGGATCGTAGCCGAGCCGGCGCCCGGCCAGTTGCTCGGCGATGTAGTCGGCCGGCGGTGTGCGCACCAGGTGGCGGATCTCCCAGCGCTCGCCGTCGACCTGCTGGCCCGCCTGCAGGGTGTAGCGGCCGTCGACGAACAGCGCCGCCTGGTCGGCCAGCACCACCGCGACGCCGGCCGAGCCGGTGAATCCGGTCAGCCAGGCCAGCCGCTCGGCGCCGAGCGGCAGGTGCTCGCCCATATGCTCGTCGGCGCGCGGCAGCACGAAGCCGTCGACACGCGCCGCCGCCAGGGCGACGCGCAGCCGGTCCAGGCGCTCGGTGGTGACGGCGCGGGGTGGGCCAGGGCGCAGGGCATCGCGCAGCGCGGCCAGGGCGGCGGCCGCGGCGGCGTCGGCGCGCGGCGCCACCAGGGAGAGCCAGGAATCCGCGGGGTAGGGGGCCGGCGAGGCGGCGATCCGCGCCAGGCGCGCCCGCAGATCGGCTGGCGCTCCGGCAATCCCGGCGGCGGCGATCAGGCGGGCGAGGGCGTCGTCGTCGGCTGGAACCGGGGCGCCCGGGGCTGAGGTGGCGTCGGCGGTCATGAGCGGCTCTCCGAGTGTGGTGATTGGATTCGACCCGCCCGCGATGTCGAGTCAAGCCCACGGAGCGTCGATTTCCGGCTCGACGCCACTCCGGGCGGAGGCGCACAGTCGGGCGTCGCACCGGTCGAGCCATTGGGAGCGCATCATGTCGGACGTCGCGCCGGAATCCGAGGGCGAGGGGCGCGGCGGGCGGCGCGCGGCTCGCCGCGCCCGGCGCGAGGGTGGCGGCCGGATCGAGCAGCCACCGTTCCGGCGGATCTTCAACCCCTACACCCCGACCCGCGCCGTCAGCGACGACGAACTGGAGGCGATCCATCTCGCCTCGCTGACCGTCCTGGAGGAGATCGGCATCGACTTCCTGCTGCCGGAGGCGCGCGAGCGCCTGCAGGCGGCCGGCGCCGACGTCCAGGGCGAGCGCGTGCGGTTCGACCGGGCGATGATCGAGGAGCGGATCCGGACGATCCCGTCCTCGTTCACGTTGCACGCCCGCAACCCCGAGCGGAGCGTCGGGGTCGGCGGCAACGAGATCGTGGTCTGCCAGGTAGCCAGCACCCCGAACGTGTCGGATCTCGCCGGCGGCCGGCGGGTCGGCAACCGCCGCGATTTCCAGAACCTGATCAAGCTCGGCCACCAGCTCAACGCCATCCACACCTTCGGCGGCTACCCGGTCGAGCCGGTCGACATCCACGCCTCGATCCGGCACCTCGAGGCGCTGCGCGACATCGTCACCATGTCCGACAAGGCGATCCACGCCTATTCGCTGGGGCGCGAGCGCATCGAGGACGGCATCGAGATCATCCGCATCGCGCGCGGCGTCAGCCGCGAGCAACTGGAGTGCCAGCCGAGCCTGTTCTCGATCATCAACTCGTCGTCGCCGCTGCGCCTCGACTACCCGATGCTGCAGGGCATCGTCACCATGGCCGAGGCCGGCCAGCCGACCGTCATCACGCCGTTCACCCTGGCCGGCGCCATGGCGCCGGTGACCATCGCCGGCGCCCTGGTGCTGCAGAACGCCGAGGCGCTGGCCGGCCTGGCGTTCACCCAGGTGGTCCGCCCGGGCGCGCCGGCCGCCTATGGCGGGTTCACCTCGAACGTCGACATGAAGTCGGGCGCGCCGGCCTTCGGCACCCCGGAATACATGAAGGCGGCGCTGGTCGGCGGCCAGCTGGCGCGCCGCTACGACATCCCCTACCGGTCCTCCAACGCCAACGCCGCCAACGTCCCCGACGCCCAGGCGGCGTGGGAGAGCATCTTCTCGCTGTGGGGGGCGGTGATGGGCGGCGTGCACATCCTCAAGCACGCCTGCGGCTGGATGGAGGGCGGGCTTTGCGCCTCCTTCGAGAAGATGGTCATGGACGCCGACACCATCGGCATGCTGGCCGAGTTCCTGACGCCGCTGGTGGTCGACGACGACACCCTGGCGCTGGAGGCGATCCGCGACGTCGGCCCCGGCGGCCACTTCTTCGGCACCGCCCACACCCAGGCGCGCTTCAAGACCGCGTTCTTCGCGCCGATGGTCTCGGACTGGCGCAACTACGAGAGCTGGCAGGAGGCCGGCTCCCCCGACGCCCTGACCCGCGCCGCCGACCTGTCGAACCGCCTGATCGCGGAGTGGCAGGCGCCGCCGATGGACCCGGCGATCCGCGAGGAACTGGACGCGTTCGTGGCCAAGCGCATCGAGGAGGGCGGGGCGCCGACGGATTTCTGAGGGTGTTGAGTCGTCTGTTTAGGCGATCGCAGAGGACGAGCGGCTGATTTTCAGCGGATCCAACTTAGCGCGGTACTCCAATGTCTTGATCATGCGTGTATGAAATTCTCGAGTTTCAGATCCCATCTTCACGACCGTATCGTCATCACGAAAATCGAACCCTTTCTGTATTAAAAGATACTCAAGTAGGCTGTTTGGTACATTAAATTTCCCGTTTTCGGTCAAAGAGATTGCCGATTCCGAGAGTCTGCGCTGTCCGAGGTCATGCCTAAGCTGCGTCTGGGACGAAATGTTTTTGACAATTTACAATTAAAAATTGTATAATAAAGAACTGGAAGTTCTTTTGTGCGTGACTGGAATGATGGTGCCAATCAAAGATGCGTTCGAAGTTGAGCCGTCGCAAACCGGCCATCGGGCGACGCACCCTGAGCATGTCGACCGGCCGGCCGATGCGAGGCTCGCCCTCTAGTCTCGGGGAGGTCCGGCGATGAAGAGCCAAGCGCGCGTGGTGGTGATCGGCGGCGGCGTGGTCGGGTGCTCGGTGCTCTACCACCTCACCAAGCTCGGCTGGACCGACGTCATGCTGATCGAGCGCTCGGAGCTGACCTCGGGCTCGACTTGGCACGCCGCCGGCGGCATGCACACCCTCAACGCCGACCCGAACGTCGCCAAGCTGCAGGACTACACGATCCGGCTGTACAAGGAGATCGAGGCGATCTCCGGCCAGTCCTGCGGCGTGCACATGACCGGCGGCTTCATGCTGGCGGCCGACAAGGACCGGCTCGACTACCTCAAGACCGCGCGCGCCAAGGCCCGGGTGCTCGGCATGGACACCGAGCTGGTCGGCATGGACGAGGTCGGGCGCGAGCACCCGCTGATCGACACCAGCCACTTCGTTGGCGCGCTGTGGGACCCCAACGAGGGCCATGTCGACCCCTCCGGCGTCACCCACGCCTACGCCAAGGCGGCGCGCCTCAAGGGTGCCGAGATCGTGCTGCGCAACCCGGTCAAGGAGCTGGTCGCCACGCCCGACGGCCACTGGAAGGTGGTCACCGAGCAGGGCACCGTCGACGCCGAGGTGGTGATCAACGCCGGCGGTCTGTGGGCGCGCGAGGTCGGCCGCATGGTCGGCATCGAGCTGCCGGTGCTGGCCATGGAGCACCACTACCTGATCACCGAGGAGATCCCGGAGATCGTCGCCTTCAACAAGGAGCGCGGCAAGGAGATGCCGCACGCCATCGACTTTGCCGCCGAGCTGTACAGCCGCCAGGAAGGCCGCGGCATGGTGATCGGCACCTATGAGAAGGCCTGCGTCCCGTGGTCGCCGAAGGACACGCCCTGGGATTTCGGCCACGAGCTGCTGCAGCCGGATTTTGACCGCATCGGCCCGTCGCTGGACATGGCGTTCCGGCACTTCCCGCCGCTCGCCAGCGCCGGCATCAAGCAGGCCATCAACGGGCCGTTCACCTTCGCGCCCGACGGCAACCCGCTGGTCGGGCCGGTTCCGGGGCTGCGGAACTTCTGGTGCGCCTGCGGCGTGATGGCCGGGTTCAGCCAGGGCGGCGGCGTCGGCCATGATCTTCGTGGCCTCGGCTCGTTCGGCGGCAAACCGGTCGTCCGGAATGCCGTCCATGCCGCGGAAATCGTCGATCAGCCTGAGTGTGTGCGAAAGCATCTTTTTCAGATGCTTGGGC
>CAYNFA010000134.1:0-3646 GCA_964396345.1 uncultured Thalassobaculum sp. | reverse complement strand
GTCGGCCTGATGCTGGCGCAGTGGCTGGTCGAGGGCGAGCCGGAGATGGACATCTTCGCGATGGACGTCGCCCGCTTCGGCGACTTCGCAAGCCGCGGCTACGCCCGCGCCAAGGTGCAGGAGAACTACAGCCGGCGGTTCAGCATCACCTTCCCGAACGAGGAGCTGCCGGCGGCGCGGCCGCTGCGCACCACGCCGGCCTACGACCTGCTGAAATCGGCGGGCGCGGTGTTCGGGGCCGCGGTCGGGCTCGAGCACGCCCTGTGGTTCGCGCCGGCCGGCGAGAGCGCGGCCGAGACCCCGACCTTCCGGCGCTCCAACGCCTTCGCGCCGACCGCGGCCGAGGCCCGGGCGGTGCGCGAGGCCGTCGGCATCCTGGAGATCGCCAACTTCGCCAAGCACGAGGTTGCGGGGCCGGGGGCCGAGGCGTTCCTCGACCGGGTGCTGGCGGGTCGCCTGCCGCGGCTCGGCCGGACCGCGCTGTCGCCGATGCTGGCCCCGAGCGGCCGGCTGCTGGGCGACCTGACGGTGTCGCGGCTTGCCGACGACCGCTTCCTGATCGTCGGCTCGGCGGCCGCCCAGGAGGCGCACCAGCGGTGGTTCGCCGACCACGCGCCGGACACCGGCGTTACCCTGCGCAACCGCACCCGGGAGCTGGCAGGGTTCGCGATCGCCGGCCCGCGGTCGCGCGAACTGCTGGCGCGGCTCACCGACGAGGACCTGTCGCGCGAGGCGTTCCCGTTCCTGGCGATCCGGCGCATGGACGTCGGGACCACCAGCGCGCTGGTGGCGCGGATCTCCTACACCGGCGAACTCGGCTATGAGATCTACACGCCGCTCGACCACCAGCGCGCGCTGCTGGTCGACCTGCTGGCGGCCGGCGAGGGGCTGGGTGTGCGGCTGTTCGGCGGCCGCGCGCTCAACGCGCTCCGGCTGGAGAAGGGCTTCGGCGCCTGGCTCCGGGAGTACGCGCCGGGCTACGGGCCGGTCGAATCCGGTCTCGACCGCTTCATCGCCGACAAGCCGGTTTTCATCGGCCGCGACGCCTTCCTCGCGGCCCGCGACGCCGGGCCGGAGCGGCGCTTGGTGCTGCTGGAGGTCGACGCCACCGACGCCGACGCCTGGCGGGACGAGCCGGTCGACAGCAAGGGCCGCACAGTCGGGTTCGTCACCTCGGGCGGCTATGGCCACACGGTCGGCCGAAGCTTGGCGTTGGCTTATCTGGACATCGGATTCATGGAGGCGCCGCTCGACATCGAAATCCTCGGAGAGCGCCGCAAGGCCCGTATTCTGGCAGAGCCGCCGGTCGATCCGGTGGGCGCCCGCATGCGCGGCTGATCGGTGGGGCGCTCGCCCCGCCGCCGGTCAGGCGCTCGCCCCGCCTACGGTCAGGCGATGGCGCCGCCGGCGCGCAGGGCCTTCAGATGCAGCGCGATCAGCCGCTTCTCGTCGTCGTCCATGTCGGCGAACTTGCCGATGACCTCGCTCTCCGAAGCCGCTATGGCGAAGGCGTTGACCTTGAAGGTCGGCGCGCTGTCGCCGTCGCCGAGCTTGATGGTGAAGAAGAATTTCTGGCCGTTTATGATGTTGCCGCCGCCGGGGTTCGGGATCCGCACGCCCTTGAGGTGAAGCTCGCGGATCTCCAGTTCTTCCTCGCCGAAGATCGCGGTGCCAAACTTCACGTCCTTCCGCGCGGCCGCCGCTGGCTTGGTCTTGCTCTTTCCGAACATGTCTTCCTGCCGCTTCGACTGGGGCCTGGACCGACCACCTTGACGCATAGTGAGCGCATGAACGTCCGATCGCCCTAATTTTTAGTAAATGCCCCGGAAAGCGCCAGCCGATTCTGCCGCTCCGGGCGCGTGAATCAAGGCCGAAACAGACCCTGCAGCCTGGCGAGGTGCTTCACGTCGATACGGTACGCGGTGGTCTCGGCGTCGAAGCCGACAAGCGACTCGGTGCCAAGTCCGATCAACAGGCTATCGCCCGACTCGAACTGGGCCTGCAGCATGACGTTGAAGGCTGGGTGGGCGAACCCGTGCTTGTCCCGGATGGTGTACCGGTTGACGGTGTAGCGTCCGCCGGAAAGGTCGGCGCCGGTGATGAACGAGCGCACCGCGCCGATAGGCTCGCCCCCGAATTCCAGACCGTCGATCCGCCCGAACTCCGCCACGGCACGGGAGAGGAACAGCGGGGCATCAAGGCTGTCGCGCGAGTTCCGTTCGATTGGTCGCTCAAAGGCTCCGACCAGGACCTGATGGGCCTCGGCCTTGCCGATCAGGCGAGCCAGCGCGATCGTGACGTCGCCGACGATGTACTCGAAGCCGCGGGGCGTCTGCCCCTCCACCTGGTGGTAGGAGTAGTGGCTGCCGATCGAGAACACCGATCGCAGCACCGGAACGAACCGGGTGCCGCCCTTCATCTGGGCGCGCTTGTTGTCCATCAGGATCAGCAGCAAGGCGAGGTAGGTGCGCAGGTCGGCCTCTATCCCCGACCGGCGGTTCCAGACATAGAACCCGTCGCCGACCGTCGATCGCGCCAGCTCGACGTCCAGTCCGAGCGATTGCAGCCGCTTGTCGGCGCTGTTGATGGAATACTCGAGCGAGTTCAGCTGGGCGACCTGCTCGATCGGCTGGGCCTTCGAGAAACCGACGATGTCGAACAGCATGACCGCCCGGAACGGCGTTCGGGTGACCGAGTAGCGCCGCAGCACCCGGTCGATGGCGGCGGGTGGGACCTGGCCCCTGCCCTTGCCGATCGGCGCCCCCAGGTCGACCCGCGTCGGCCGTGTTCCAAACGCCTTGCAGAGGTCGAGGAAGCCTTCCTCGTCGCGCAACCTGTCCTTGCCGAAGGCATGAGCGACCTCCTCGCCGACCTCGAAGGCCACATAGGTCGGCACCACGCACAGGTAGACGGTCGAGCCGGAGTAGCTCCACGCGACCACCATGTTGCGGCCGAGCCGCCAGACGGCGTTGACCGCGGCGTACAGCTCGCGCAGGGCGCCAGCGTGGCTGGGCTCGGCGTTCATGGCCAGCCGGTCAGGTCTTCGACGACGCGATCTTGGCGCCGGTGAGGTCGCAGCCGTCGAGGATGGTCTTGAAAAGCACCGCGTCGGTGAGGTCGGCGGCGTTCAGGCGGGCGCCCTTGAGGTCGGCGCCCCTGAGATCCGTGCGACGCAGCAGGGCGTCGCGCAGGTTGGTGGCGTAGGATCGATCGCCCGACAGCAGCGGGCCGAGCTTGGCGTCCCGCAGGTCCGCCCCGTTCAGCCGCGCCCCCTCCAGGTTGGCGCCGCGCAGGTCAGCGCCCTTGAGCGCGCACCCGCGCAGGTCGGCGCCCTTGAGCCGCGCCCCGACCAGCGAGGCGCGCGTGAGGTCGAGCCCGATGAACACCGTGCCTTCCGCCGACAGACCGGGCAACGCCGCGTCCCGCAGGCTCGGTGCGCCCCGAAGGTCGACGTCGTCAAGCACCAGAGGCGCGCCCTCCGTGCCGCCCGAGGACACCCAGCGCATGTGGCCGGCGATCCCGTCGGCCAGGGGTGGAACGAGGTCCCGGAAGCTCCGCCCGCGCGGCTTGTCGGTCAGCACCGTCGAGAGGTCGCAGCCGTCCAGCGACGCCGTCTCGATCGAGACGGCGTCGCTGGACGGCTGCG